>QBLP01000194.1 GCA_003070825.1 Halanaerobium sp.
ATTATAGGTATATCATATTTTAATTCAATTTCTTCTGCTGTTTTAACCAGCTCTCCAGCATATTCAGTAATTTTATTATAAATTTTTTCTCTTGCTTTCTCACCATCACTATCAGCACAGTCACTAAGGGAAATCCCCATAGTAACAGTTCTAATATCAAGCTTCTCTTCTTCCAACATTCTAATTGTTTCCATAATCTCATATGTATTAATCATCTAACCACTTCCTCTCAAACTTTAAAATATTAGATTGTTTTAAGATTTAATTTTTAAAAAGTATTTTTATATTTATGGCTCCTATTATATTCTGTGCATTGAACGGAAAATATCTTCGTGCTGCAATTTGACAGAAACCCCCAGTTCTTCTCCCTTTTCGTTCAATTTTTCTTTTAGTTTTTCTAAGGAAATCTCTAATTTTTCTAAATCAACTAACATAGTCATGGTAAAATATTCATCCAGAATTGTCTGATTAATGTCTAAGATATTAACCTTATTTTTAGCCAGCAGGGTACTTACTTCTGCAATAATGCCCATCTGATCAACACCAATAACAGTAATAATTGCTTTCACTTTAAATCTTCCTTTCTTATCTTATTTAGCAGCTTCTCAAAAGCTCCTCAATATTTAAATATTAATTATTTATTATATCATTATCTTACCATTTATCTTATCATTAATTTTTCTGCTTTACAATAAAAAACCTCCCATTTAAACAGACTGCTGCCTATTTAACCATGGGAGGCTTAATTAAAGTTAAACTGTATTTAAATTTTTACAGCTAATAAAATCCTAAAGTTCTTTCAATTCTTTAAAACGATCTTTTAAATCTGTATATAAGGAGCGGTATATTTTATAACCTTTATTATATTTCTCTACATTTTCTTTAATTGGCTCAACAGTATCGACTACCTCAACTAACTCCTCTACTATTGATTCAAAATCAGAGAATACTCCTGCTCCAACACCGGCAATTATTGCAGCTCCAAAAGCGGGACCCTGCTCAATATTTAGAAGGCTTATCTTTTCACCAAAAATATCAGCGATAATCTGCTGCCAGAGTTTGCTTTTGGCGCCTCCACCGATTAAACGAATCTCGTCTATCTCAACTCCTCTTTCCTTTATCAGTTCTAAAGAATCTCTTAAAGCAAAGCTGACTCCTTCCATCACACTGCGAATAAAATGGCCTCTTTTATGGTTTCCGGAAATGCCAAAGAATACTCCCCGGGCATCTGCATCTGCATGAGGTGTACGCTCACCATATAAATAGGGAAGAAATGTAAGTCCTTCACTGCCAGCTGCCACTGACTCAGCTTCTTGATTTAACTGCTCAAAACTAAGTTCATCATTAAACAGCTCTTCTTTCATCCACTTAAATGACATTCCAGCCGAAAGCACAACCCCCATCATATAGTAACTTTCGGGCACTGCATGATTAAAGAGATGAATTCTGCCTTCTGGATCTGCTTCCGCCTGATCGGTCTGGGCTACAACTACCCCCGAGGACCCCAAACTGGCCATCACTCGCCCAGCTTTAATGATACCACTACCAACTGAACCACAGGCATTATCAGCTCCCCCAGCTACTATCTTAGTTGAAGTTGACAGGCCAGTCTTTTCTGCTGCTTCTGTTGTTACAGAACCAACTATATCAATCGATTTTAAAACAGGTGGCATAATGGAAGGGTTTAACTCCAGTCTATTTAAAATTTCTTCTGACCAGTCCTCTGCTTTAACATCACAGAGAAGTGTCCCAGCTGCATCAGATAAATCCATTCCCAGTTTGCCACTTAATTTATATCTTATGTAATCTTTGGGCAGCAATACTTTTTCCAATTTTTTATAGTTTTCCGGCTCATTGTTGCGAAGCCATAATATCTTTGGAGCTGTAAATCCTTCTAAAGCTGGATTGGAAACTAAACTGGCTAACTCTTTAATTCCACCAACCCGCTCATAAATTTCTTCACATTCAGCTGATGTTCTGGTATCACTCCAGAGTATTGCCGGTCTAATCACTTCCATATTTTCATCCAAAAAAACTGAGCTGTGCATCTGACCAGAAAAACTAAGTGCTTTAATTTTTTTAGCTTTGATTTCGTTTTCTAAAATTAAATCTCTAATCACTTTTTGACTCGCCTGCCACCAGTCCTCCGGATTCTGTTCTGCCCAACCTGCCTGTGGGGTTGACAGAGGATATCCCTCACTGTTTTCGGCAATAATTTCACCATTTTGATTCATTAAAAGTGCCTTAACTGCACTGGTTCCAATATCTAAACCTAAAGTATACTGCAAAATAAACACCCCTCATTAAATATCCAAAAAAATCCTTTTTATCCTAATAAAATTAAGTCACAATCTCTACACTAAGATTAAATATCTGAGCTGCCAGACCATAAACAGTTGCCAAACCTTCCAACTCAGTAAACTTAAGATCTGCAAACTCACGTGAGATTTTCAAAGATTTTTGATCCACAATTTGATTAATATTTTCCATCAAATAACCTTCAGCCCTAATAATTCCTCCTCCAATTACTATGTGTTCAGGACTCAAACTATTGATTATATTTACCAGACCTATTCCGATATTGCAGCCGCTTCTTTTAATAATGCTTTTTAACTTTTCGTCTTTTTCAAAATCAAGCTGGTAAATCTGATCAATACTTAAATCTTTGCCCAAGTATCTGTTAACTTCATCACGTAAAAACGACTCAGAAGCCAGAGTTTCCCAGCAGCCATCATTTCCACAGTGACATTTGGGCCCATCACTATCAATGATTAAGTGACCAAATTCACCGGCATTACCACTGGCACCTGTATAAAGCTTTCCGTCAAGCAAAATTCCACAACCAATACCTTCATTAATTGAAACAAAGACTAAATTTTCAATATCTGGATAAACAAATTCCTTTTCTCCGATCACAGCTGCTTTTGCTTCATTTTCCAGCAGCACCGGAAAATCAAAATAACGGGCATAAAATTTAGGTATCTCTAAATTATTCCAGCCCAAATTAGGAGCAAATTCCAGACTTTTATCTTCTCTATTAATTAAAGCTGGGACACCAACGCCTAAACCCAGAATTTTATCACGCTTAATCTGATGTTTTTCCAGTAAATTTTCAATTTCATCTTTAATTTTTAAAAGATTAGATTCTGCATCCTTTTGATGATCTATGGCAATATTCTTTCCTTCTAGAATTTCAAATGCCAGATCAAATAAATATAATTGACTGTGATTAACACCTATATTTAACGATATCATATAACCTTTTTTCGGATTCACTTTAATATAAACAGGCTTGCGCCCCCCATTAGAACTTCCCTTTTCAGTTTCAATGACATACTCGTCTGCAATTAATTTTTTCACATGATTGGTAATTGTAGCAGCACTATAACTAGTATTCTCTGCTAACTCTTTGCGAGTTATAGGTCCATGGCGATGGATAATTTTAAATATTGAACCCTGATTTAAATTGTGAATAAAAGTTGAATTTCCTACACGCTGTTTGTTCATAAATATCAATCCTTATCTCCTTATTAATTTAAGTTTTAATTTAAAGCTTAAATTATCTTCTGTATTATATATTCTCGCTTTTAAATAATATTCCTGCTTTTTAAGAAAATTTTTTAAAATTTAATTCAAATTAGTCCAAAAAATCTTCCCTTTGAGGCGTAAAAACATCAAGAATAACTGAATCTTTAAGCGCTTTAACTCCATGTTCCACATTTTCTCCTGCATAAAAGCTATCACCAGCAGTCAAAACTTTTTTCTCATCACCAACTTCTACTTCAAACTCACCTTCTAAAATATAACTGATCTGTTGATGCTTACTATGACTATGTTTTTCACCAATTCCACCTTTATTAAAATGAACTTCTACAGCCATCATTGAGCCACCACGACTCAGTATTTTTCTCTTAACTTTAGCTTCCAGCTCTTCAAATTCAATTTCACTATTTTTAACAATTATTTTTTCCACTCTTTCCTCTCCTCACCTTAAGCATTTAGTAATTACAATTATTATC
>QBLP01000195.1 GCA_003070825.1 Halanaerobium sp.
TAATAATATTATACTATAAGAAAAGCCTGCCAGATATTTTCCTTCTCTCGGCAGGCCTTTTCTTTGTTTAGATTAAATTTTATTTTTTATTCTGCCATCAGCTCAATAAAATCTTGTGCCAGTTTAGGATCAAACTGACTGCCGGCTTCAGCTTTAATTTCTTTTAGAGCCTCCGCTTTAGAAATCGCTTCTTTGTAGACCTGCTCTTCTGTCATCACATCATAGGCATCAACAATAGCAATAATTCTTGCCAGCAGGGGAATCTCTTCTTCTTTTAACCCCCGCGGGTAGCCACTGCCGTCCCACCTCTCATGATGGGAAAGTACTTCTTCTGAAATATGAGAAAACTCCTCAGTTGCATTTAAAACCCGATGTCCAACCGCAGGGTGAGTTTGAATCTCTTTCCACTCTGCTTCAGTAAGTTTATCTTCCTTATTTAATATTTTTTCGGGAATTACAGTCTTACCTATATCATGCAGTTTAGCAATCAGAGTTAATTTGTTAATCTCAGCCTGACTTAAGCCAATCTTTTCTGCCAGTTTAACAGCCAGCTCCGCCATCCGCTCAGAATGACTGGAAGTCTCCTGACTTTTTTCACTTAAGGTTTTTAAGAGGGTATTTAAAATATTGCTCTTAATACTCCTGCTTTCTGTCAGTTTATTTTTATACATCTTTGATTCTGCTTCATCTAAAATCTCAAAAACATCTTCAAAATAATGTTTTTTAACTCCAAAACCAAGGGCTGCAGAAAGTGGCAGCCTGCTTCCATCTTCAAATTCTAAAAAGGTATCAGCAATTTTTTTATTGATCCGCTCAATAATCTTTTTAACTGCCTCACTGTCGATCTCCGGCAGCAGAATCACAAACTCATCTCCACCCCAGCGGGCAATTAGATCACTATCCCGACAGCTGTCTTTTAAAATTGCCGCCATTTTTTTAAGCAGTTTATCCCCTTCATTATGTCCATAGGTATCATTTACCAGTTTAAGCCCATTTAAATCTGCCATAATCAGAGCCACCGGGAATCGATTTTCCTGATTTAAATTCTGAATTTTATTTTCCAGATATGAGCGGTTATAAAGGTCGGTCAGGCTGTCGTGATAGCTGGCATATTTTATCTTCTCTTCACTTTTAATTTTATCAGTAATATCACTCTGGATTGAAATAATTCCCACTTCATTATTGGGGAGAGTTATTTTCCTCTCCTGGAGCCTGATAAATCTCTCTTCTCCACTGCCGCTTGCCGAGGGCAGCTCATGGATCATTAATTCGCCATTTAAGATTTTTTCGATATTTTTTCTGGCTACTTGCTCCTGATTATCCGGAACTACAGTTTCGAAAACCGTGCGTTTAATAAGCTCTTCTCTGGCATAGCCGCTGATTTTTTCCATAGTTTTGTTAACTTTTAATATTCTGCCATTTTGATCCTCAATCATAACTCCAACCGGCAGGTTCTCAATCAGCTCGGCATAATACTGGCGGAGATTGTTATTTAAGTGGCTTTGATATATAATCTCCAGATCACTTTCGATCAAATTTTTTATAAACTTAATCTGTTTTTTAACTAAACTATTAAACTTACGCTCTTTTTTATCATGGATACAGACTGTACCATAAATCTCACCTGTCGGCCATAAAATAGGGTAACCCAGGTAAGCGATCAGTCCATTTTTCATATAAATTGAATTCTGCCATTTTTTTATTTCAGCCGCATTGTTAATCTCCAGGGCCGATTTCTGCTTAATCACATCATTACAGTAAAGACCCTTAACTTTAAATTTTTCTCCTTCAGAAAAAATATTCTCCCTGTTTGAACTTCCCTTTTCAATTCTTAAATAAGGTGCCTGATAGTAATTAATCAGAGCATCCTGGGCCTCAGAAAAATCAAGCAGTAGATCCAGCAGCTGCTGCCACTGCTCCACAACTGTCTCAGAAATTTTAATATTTTCAAGCCTAATTTCTATTTGATCTAATATATCCTCCATTATCCCTACCTCACATTTTAAAGTCCGGTTCCCAATCCGACATAATGCTCAGTTTCTTTAGAAATTATTAAAATATTTAATTAAATAAGTTCTTCCCATTCCTGATAATACTCTTCTAATTTATCATTTTTAGTCTGATAGTCACCCTTTAACTGCTGCAGGAGTTCGTAGTTGTCTATATTTTTTTCAGCAGTCATCTCCGACTCCAGAGCTGAAAGTTCTTTTTCCAATTTTTCGATTCCAGCTTCAAGCTCTTCCAGCCTTTTCTGCCTCCTCATTTCCTGACTGCGGGCTTCTTTTTGGGCCTCATAGTCAAGTTTGCCTTCACTTTTCTGCTCTTCTTTTTCCTGCTGCTCCTGAGCGGATATCTGCTCCTGCTTTTTTTCTTTATAATAGCTGTAGTCACCAAAATATTTATTCAGTTCCTGCTGGTCAAGCTCGTAAATATAGTCAACAACCTTATCCAGAAAATAGCGGTCATGGGATACAATTAAGACTGTTCCCTGATATTCCTGCAGTGCCTCCTCCAGCACCTCGCGTGAAGCCAGATCGAGATGGTTTGTCGGCTCATCCAGGATTAAAAAATTATAATTACCACTCATCAGCTGCAGTAAGCGCAGGCGGCTCTTTTCCCCACCGCTCAGCTGATTTACCTTTTTGAAAACATCTTCTCCGGTAAATAAAAAGGAAGCCAGCATATCTCGTGCTTTAGAATTGGTGACAGCTGTTTCCCGCTGCAGGGCTGTGATCAGATCATCTTCGGGATTAAAGCCTTCAAATTCCTGACGGTAATAAGCGGGATAAATATTGGTCCCGATTTTTACTCTTCCCTGATCGGCAGTAATTTCGCCCATGATAATTCTTAAAATTGTGGACTTTCCGGTACCATTGTCACCAATAATAGCAGCCTTGTCACTGCGGTGGAGCTCAAAATTTAAATCAGCAAAGAGTTTGAGATCTTCAAAACTTTTAGCTAAATTTTCGACAAAAAGAACATCATCGCCTCCTCTGATTTCAGTATCCAGTTCCAGCTTCATTTTTCTACCTTTAAGCCGCGGTTTTTCCAGTCGGTCGATCCGCTCCAGCCTTTTTTCCATTGCCTTCGCTCTTTTAAACATCTTTTCGCTGTCCCGGGAGCGTCCCCAGATATATAACTGCTCGATTGCATCTTCCAGCTCTTTTATTTTTTTCTGCTGGTTTTTATATTCCCGCAGCCGCTGCTCGTATCTTCTTTTGCGCTCCTTTTGATAATAGCTGTAGTTACCGCTGTAATCTTCGTTTTTGCCATTTTTAATCTCCACAATTCTCTCAATTGTGTTGTCCAGAAAATAGCGGTCATGAGAAATAATTAAGAGGCTGCCCTGGTAGGAATTAAGATAAGTTTCCAGCCACTCTACCGATTTTAAATCAAGGTGGTTTGTCGGCTCATCTAAAAGCAGTAAATCTGGCTCCATTAAAAGTAGTTTTGCCAGTCCAACCCTTGTTTTTTCGCCACCACTTAACTGATCAAGAGTCTTGGCCTGAATTTCCTCTTCGTCAAAGCCCATTCCAGCAGCTACCTGTCTAATTTTGCTCTGATATTCATAGCCCACACCTTTTTCAAATTTGTGCTGAAGCTCACTGTATTCTCTCATTGTTGTTTCGAGATTATCAGAATGTGCCTCAGACTCTTCGGCTTTCTCACCGTGGTGGGCAATTTTTTCTTCCAGCCGCTGCATTTCTTTGATCTGCCTTTTGACTTCGGCAAATACCTTTTCCAGCTCCTGATAAATTGTCAGTTCAGAATTAAAGTCAGGCAGCTGATCAAGGTAGCCAACTTCGATATCATTGCGGACTGAAACTGTTCCCTCAGAAAAATATTCCTGGCCGGTGATAATTCTAAAAATCGTGGTTTTACCAGATCCATTGGGGCCGATCAGGGCCACTGATTCTCCCTGATTTACATTCAGCGAAAAATCTTTGAGGACGGTCTCGATACCATATTCTTTTTTTAAATTATTTATATTTAAAATAGCCATTTA
>QBLP01000022.1 GCA_003070825.1 Halanaerobium sp.
GGTATCGTACTGGTCAGAAATTTTAGTTAAACAGGATAACTCTTTAACAAGGGAGCATATTTTAGAACTTGCTGCCTATTTAAGTTCTAAAAGAATTGCCGGAAATAAAAAGAAGTTGTGCAGTTTGCTCAGCAGAAAAGAATTAAGTTTAGATAAATTAAATCGAATTTTATTAACATTTTATAGTTTGAATTACAATTTTGAAAGGAGGGACTAAAGTGGCTGATAAAGATATGAGTCCTGCTAAAATAGATGAAGTTAAGGATCTTGTCAATCGTGGAAAAAAAGAAGGGGAACTAACTTATGAAGAAATTATGGATGCCCTGGAGGATATTGATTTAGATTCTGAAGATATAGAAAAAATCTATGATATATTTAGTGAAATGAATATAGAAATAGTTAATTCTAAATTAGAAGATGATGGGGACGAGGATGAAGACGATGAAAATAGTGGTCTTGATCTGAGTGTTCCTAAAGGTGTTGGCATAGATGATCCGGTTCGAATGTATTTAAAAGAGATTGGAAAAGTTGATCTTTTAACAGCAGATGAAGAGGTTGAACTTGCCAAGAGGATGGAACAGGGTGATGAATGGGCCAAACAGCAGCTGGTTGAAGCCAACCTGAGGCTGGTAGTTAGTATTGCTAAAAAATATGTTGGTCGCGGAATGCTTTTTCTTGATTTAATTCAAGAAGGTAATATGGGACTAATGAAAGCAGTAGAAAAATTTGATTATACCAAGGGCTATAAGTTTAGTACTTATGCTACCTGGTGGATCAGACAGGCAATTACCCGTTCTATAGCTGACCAGGCAAGAACAATTAGAGTGCCTGTGCACATGGTTGAAACCATTAATAAACTGATTCGGGTATCAAGACAGCTTCTGCAGGAAAAGGGTAGAGAACCAAAGGCAGAAGAAATTGGTGAAGAAATGGATATTTCAGCTGAAAAGGTAAGAGAGATCATGAAAATTGCTCAGGAACCTGTTTCGCTTGAGACACCTATTGGAGAGGAAGAAGACAGTCACCTTGGTGATTTTATAGAAGATGAAGATTCTCCTGCTCCTGCTTCAGCGGCATCATATATACTGCTAAAAGAACAGTTAGACGGGGTTTTAGATACCCTTACTGATAGAGAAAAGCGGGTTCTGGAGCTCAGATTTGGAATTGAAGATGGCAGGCCCAGAACTTTAGAAGAAGTAGGCAAGGAGTTTGGAGTTACCAGAGAAAGAATCCGACAGATTGAGGCAAAAGCATTACGCAAATTAAGACATCCAAGCCGCAGTAAAAAACTGAAGGATTATCTGGAATAGAGAGTATAAATGAATAACTGGAAGTATTTATGAGATATTACAATATTATCATATATATTTCTGCAAAAAAATCTAAAATAACTCTTGACCTGGGCTGATTTCTATCATATAATTATTCTTGTCGTCACAAATAATAGATTTGTTTTATTAGCGGGCCCATAGCTCAGCTGGTCAGAGCAACCGGCTCATAACCGGTTGGTCCCAGGTTCGAATCCTGGTGGGCCCACCAAGAATATTCAAACCCTGTTCTTTACTTAAAGAGCGGGGTTTTTTGTTTTATAAAAATCCAAATAATATTATTTTAAAGTACTTTTAATTAGAGGAGGTCAATTATGGCAAAGGTAGCAGAAGTGGTTCAGTTGATGGGAGAACTTGCTCCAGCTAGACTGGCAGAAGACTGGGATAATGTAGGTCTGCAGGTTGGTGATTTAAGTCAGGAAGTAGAAAATGTACTGCTGGCACTTGATTTTAATCAGCAGGTTTTAGCTGAGGCTGTTGAAAAAGACTGTCAGTTGATCATTACTCACCATCCTTTTATTTTTAATGGGATCAAGTCAGTGGATGCTCAGAATGAAAGTGGTAAGTTGATTTATAAACTGATTAAAAATAATATCTCATTATTTTCAGCTCATACCAATCTGGATATTGCTGATGATGGTTTAAATGATTATCTGATTGAAAAACTGGATGTAGAAAATATATCAATTTTAAAAACAACAGACAGTCAAAATTATCATAAGCTGGTTACTTTTATTCCTGAAGATAGTTTTGAGGAGGTGCGGGATGCTCTCTATGCTAAAGGAGCTGGTGAGTATAAAAATTACAGTCACAGCGGCTTTTATCAGCCGGGGAATGGTACTTTTAAACCATTAGAAAATTCAGATCCCTATCTCGGGCGAAAGAACAGTTTTAATCAGGTAAAAGAATACAGATTTGAAACTATAGTAGCTCCAGAAAACTTAGATAAAGTAATTAATGCTCTGCTTAAAGTTCACCCTTACGAAGAACCAGCCTGGGATCTATATCAGCTAGAAAACTTAAAAAATAAGCAGGGAATTGGAAGAATAGCTGATCTAAAAGAAGAAACTGAGCTTGAGACTTTAATTGCTAAAACTAAAGAAATTTATCAATTAGAACAGCTTAAAGTTGTGAAGTCAAAAAATAAGATTAAAAGGGTTGCTCTCTGCAGTGGCAGTGGAGCTGATTTTATAAAAAATGCTTACTATCAGGGAGCAGATCTATATTTAACTGGAGATGTTAAATTTCATGAAGCTCAGACAGCAGAAGAGCTGGGACTTGCTCTGATTGATTTTGGTCACTACGGCAGCGAAAAATTTGTCAGAGAGTTGTTATTTGAAAAATTAAAGACTGCGGCTTCAACAAAGTTAAAAAAGGATCTTAATTTTGTTAAATCAGATGTTAATACTGATCCCTGGGATTATCAGTAATCACTATTACTGCAGTCTTTTTAACTTGAGTGAATCGCTTGACATATTATATAACTGGTGGTATACTTTATATGGTAAAAAAATAAGTTAACCAGATGATCGCATCTTTTTAAGATGAGGAAAGTCCGAGCTCCACAGGATAGGATGCCGGGTAACACCCGGTGGAGGTAACTCCCAGGCTAGTGCCACAGAAATATACCGCTTTTAATGAAAGGGTTTTCTTTGAAAACTCTACTGAAAGAGTAAGGGTGAAAAGGTAAGGTAAGAGCTTACCGGGTTTCAGGTAACTGGAATGCCAGGTAAACCCCATCCGGAGTAAGTCCAAATAGGGAGAATATAAAAGTGATCCGCTTTTCTCCGGGTAAGGACGCTTGAGGGTTCAGGCAACTGTTCCCCTAGATAGATGATCATCTGATACAGAACTCGGCTTACAGGTTAACTTATTTTTTTGTCTACTATATTTTTAATTTTTATAAAAATCAAAAAAGGGGTGTTTGGATGGAGAAAGCAGTAATTGATGTAATAGATTTTATTGATGCGGCAGTAAATAAAACAGAACAATTTAATGATTATTCTCCTGAAATGAGTAATAAAGTGCTGGATAATCGAATTATGACACTCGAAGGTTACATAAGATATATTGAACGGGAAACGATGCCCAGGCTGGAAAGTCTGGTAGAAAAGCTTGAGGAGGTTAATGATGGTTGATCAGATATATTATAAAATACAGTACCCTCTCAAAAAAGCTATAGATTTAATGAAGGATTTAGATAATCATGATATAGATTCACTTGGTGAGGGTTTAAGTGATTATGACCGAGAAAAGATTGCTGATTTTATAGAAACCTGGAATAATGGCGGTAAAGAGAAACTAACAGCATTAATCAGTGATTTAAGAGCACATCAATAAGTATTATCTTTTAAACCATAGCTTAAAGGCTGTGGTTTTATTATTTAATAGACTATAACTATTAGCATAAATGTATTTGAACAGATAAAATACCTAAATGCTTTAATAATACCTATATACTTTATTATAATACTTATAATCTCTTCAAATTATGGGCTCTTCACCCTAAGATATATATTAGAGGTGAGCCGAATGCAAAAAGAACTTATTGGTAAAAAAATTAAAGAATATCGCAAAACAAATAATTTAACCCAGGAAGGTTTGGGCGAGAAAGCTGGCCTGCATTATACATACATTGGACAGGTTGAACGTGGAGAAAAAGAACCATCATTAAAATCACTGATAAATATTGCAGAAGCTCTTGGAGTAGGTGTAGATAAACTATTGATAAATTATGATTTGAGTTCGGAAGCCAGTATTAAAATTTCTAACATAACTGATCTGCTTTTAAATAGAGACGAGAAAGAATTAGAAATGATATACATCCTGCTCAAAGATTTGACAAATATTTTAGAGGAACATGATATTGAAAAACAGCCGTAATTATGGTACAATAAACTGCAAACTGATTAAAGAAGTGTAATTTGATTTAAGGAGGGTTATTATATGGCCGGACATTCCAAGTGGGCTAATATAAAGCATAAAAAGCAAAAAGAGGATAAGAGAAGAGGTAAATTATTTTCAAAGTTAAGTCGCAAAATAGCTGTTGCTGCCAGAGAGGGTGGTGGAGATCCTGAGATGAATGCAGATCTCAGAATGGCTATTCAGAAGGCTAAAGATAATAATATGCCTAATGATAATATTGAGAGAGCAATTAAGCGTGGTACAGGAAATTTAGAGGGAATGACTTACGAGTCATTTGTTTATGAAGGATATGGACCTGGTGGAGTTGCTTTATATCTTGATATTATGACTGACAACAGAAATAGAACTGCATCAGAAGTTCGCCACATTTTAGATAAAAATGGTGGTAATCTTGGTTCTAATGGCTGTGTTGCCTGGATGTTTCAGCGCAAAGGGGAACTGGTAATTGATCTCAATGAATTTGAAGTTGGAGAAGAAGATCTGTTATTAGAGGCTTTAGAGGCAGGAGCAGAAGATTTAGATTATGGTGAGGAAGAAGCAGTGATTTATACTGATCCATCTAATTATGAATCTGCCAGAGAGGCTTTAGAAGAGGCTGGTTATGAATTTGAATCTGCCGATCTTGCTATGATCCCTGACAATACGGTTACTCTTGATAAAAGTGATGCTAAAAAAATGATGAGATTAATGGATCAGCTTGAAGATCATGATGATATTCAGGATGTTTATTCAAATTTTGAGATTCCAGAAGATGTTAGAGCTGAAATTGAAGCTGAGGAAGATTAATTAAATTTAATCTAATTTTAATTATTTTGTTATAAAATAGATGTAGATTTTAATAAGGGCACTGTGCAGCAGTGTCTTTATTTTTTTGTTTTAATATCTTTTCTGACTGTGATATAATAGACTCAAACATTAGTTTGAATGGGGTGTGGAATTTGCGAA
Organism: Halanaerobium sp.; assembly: GCA_003070825.1. GTDB lineage: Bacteria > Bacillota > Halanaerobiia > Halanaerobiales > Halanaerobiaceae > Halanaerobium. Next base: position 5,199 of record QBLP01000022.1, read on the forward strand.
TTTTAGGTATTGACCCGGGTCTAGCTACTATTGGTTATGCCGTAGTAGATAAAGAAACAAACCATTTTGATGTTTTGGAATACGGAGTAATTAAAACATCAGCAGATAAAAAAGATACAAAAAGACTTGAAATTATTCATTATAATATTGAGGAACTGATAAAAGAATTTAAACCGGAGGAAATGGCTGTAGAAGAACTATTTTTTAATAAAAATGTAAAAACAGCTATTGCTGTTGGACAGGCGCGGGGGGTTATCCTGCTGGCCGGTTCACAGGCAGGCTTAAAAGTGGCTGAATATACTCCACTGCAGATAAAACAGGCTGTAGTGGGTTATGGTCGAGCAGATAAAAATCAGGTTCAGCAGATGGTTAAGTCTTTATTAAATCTGGCTGAGTTACCGCGGCCAGATGATGCGGCTGATGCTCTGGCGGTATCGATCTGTCACGGTCATGTTTTTAGTGCTCATTCTGGATGGGAGGAAAGACTATGATTGGCTATTTAGAAGGTGAAGTAATTTATGCTGAAGCTGGAAAGATTATTTTAGAAATTAATGGTGTGGGATATGAATTAGAACTTGCTGGTTTTAAAAAACAGCTTTCAGTTGGCGAAGATATAGAAGTTTACACCTATACATATGTAAGGGAAGATGCTTTAAAATTGTTTGCTTTTCCGGAGAGGATGGGTAAAGATTTATTCGAAATTTTAATTACAGTTAATGGTATAGGTCCAAGTGCTGGTTTAAATATTATTAATACTATGCCTGCTTCCAGGTTTATTTCTGCAATTATGAAGAAAAATGAAGAGGTATTAAAAGAAATTTCAGGGATAGGACCTAAGACTGCTCAGCGCCTAATTCTTGAACTTCAGGGAAAACTTGAAGATTTCGCCTATCTTCAGAATCTTAATAACAGGAAAGAAGAAGTAAATAATATTGATGAGGACAGACAGGATGTAGTTGATGCTTTAACAGCCCTGGGTTATAAAATATCGGAGATAAATAGAGCTTTAAGAGAAGTTGAATTTAAAGCTCAGCAAAATGTCTCAGAAAAAATAAGATTGGTTTTAAGTCATCTTGGTAAGGAGAGATAATAATGGAAAATGGAAGAAGGATTGTTTCTCCCAAAAAGAAAAAAAGTGATAATTCTCCAGCTGATAAACAGCCTGCTGCTTCAGCTGATAATTCAGTCGATAAAGGGCTTCGTCCTTTTACTTTAAAAGAATATGTAGGGCAGAAGAAGTCAAAAGAAAAATTGAAGATATTTATTCAGGCTGCACGTGATCGAAAAGAAGCGCTAGATCATGTGATGTTATATGGACCGCCGGGGCTTGGGAAAACCACTCTGGCTAATATTATAGCAAATGAATTGAATGTAAATATTCATCAGACCTCAGGACCGGCAATAGAAAGGCCGGGAGATCTGGCGTCAATTTTAACAAATCTGCAGCCGAGTGATGTTTTATTTATTGATGAGATCCACCGCTTAAATAAAATGGTAGAGGAAGTTTTATATCCAGCAATGGAAGATTACTGTCTGGATATAATCATTGGTAAAGGTCCAAGTGCTCGTTCTGTCAGGCTGGATCTGGCTCCTTTTACTCTGGTAGGTGCTACCACAAAAGCTGGACGCCTCAGTTCGCCTTTAAGAGACAGGTTTGGAGTAATTAATCGACTGGAATTTTATGATCAAAATGAGCTGCAGGAAATTGTGAGCAGATCAGCTGAAATTTTGGGTGTAGAAATTGTTGAGCATGGCGCTCTGGAGATAGCACGCCGTTCGCGCGGGACTCCTAGAATAGCTAATCGACTCTTAAAAAGAGTAAGAGATTTTGCAGAAGTAAAAGCAGATGGTATAATTAACAGGGGAGTTGTGGATGATGCTCTAAAACTGCTGGAGATTGATGAGCTAGGACTGGACAGAATTGATCATAAATTGTTAAAGACAATTATGATTAAATTCAGTGGTGGACCGGTAGGTCTAAATACTCTGGCGGCTGCAATCAGCGAAGAAACTGAGACAATTGAAGATGTTTATGAGCCTTATTTACTGCAGCTTGGGTTTTTAGAGCGGACACCCCGCGGCAGAGTTGCAACAACAAAGGCCTATCAGCATCTAAATATTAAGCAGAAAAGTGATTAATTATTTGACTAAGTTAAATAATTTTGGAGGTTTTTTTAATGAAAGTAGAAGAATTTGATTATCATCTTCCGGAAGAGTTGATAGCTCAAAAACCTCTTCCTGAGCGAGATGAATCTAGATTAATGGTTTTAAATCCCCAGCAGGATACTATTGAAGAAAATATCTTTAAAAATTTAAAAGAATACCTGGAGCCCGGAGATATGATTATTATGAACAACAGCAGGGTTATACCTGCCAGGTTATATGGAGCAAAAATTCCGACAGGGACAGAGATTGAACTTTTATTATTAAATGAGCTGGCTGAAGGTCGCTGGGAAGTTCTGGTCCGCCCTGGAAGAAGAGCAAAAAAGGGTGTGAAAATCAATTTTGAAGATATTTTAGAGGCTGAAGTTGTTGAATACACTGATTTCGGTGGCAGAATAGTAGAATTCAGCTGGGATCAGCAGAATTATGATTTTGAAGAAATTTTAAATCAGCTCGGGGAAATGCCCCTGCCGCCATATATTAATGAGAAGCTGGATGATCCTGAAAGATACCAGACAGTATACAGTCAGAAGAAGGGCTCAGCAGCAGCTCCAACCGCCGGCCTGCACTTTACAGATCGCTTATTAAAAGAGCTGCAGGAATATGGTGTTATACTGGACTATATTACTCTTCATGTTGGACTGGGAACATTTAGACCGGTAAAAAGTGAAGATATTGAAGATCATGAAATGCATGAAGAATATGCAGAAATTTCTGCAGAGACAGCAGCTAAAATAAAAGAGGTCAAAGCAAATGGCAATAAGGTTGTTGCAGTTGGAACAACAGTTACCAGAACTTTAGAATCTGCTGCTCAGGAAGGCGATTTAAGTGAATATAAAGGCTGGACAGATATTTTTATCTATCCCGGCTATGAATTTAAAGTAATTAATTCTTTAATTACAAATTTTCATCTCCCTAAATCTACCTTACTGATGCTTGTTTCTGCAATGGCCGGCAAAGAATTTATCTTAAAAGCCTACAAAAAAGCTGTGGAAGATGAATTTAGATTCTTTAGTCTGGGAGATGCAATGATGATTTTAAACAGGAAGGAAGATTAGTTTGTTTGATTTTAAATTATTTAAAGAGAACAAAAAATCACAGGCAAGACTGGGTGAGATAACTACTGACCACGGGAAAATTGAGACTCCTATTTTTATGCCTGTAGGAACTCAGGCAACCGTTAAGGCGATGTCATCCAGAGAATTAAAAGAGATTGGCTCTCAGATTATACTGGGTAATACCTATCATTTATATTTGAGACCAGGTGATGATCTGATTGCAAAAGCCGGAGGACTGCATCAGTTTATGAACTGGGATCGCCCAATTTTAACTGATAGTGGTGGATTTCAGGTTTTTTCACTTGCTAATTTACGTGAGATAGAGGAAGAAGGCGTTTATTTTCAATCTCATCTGGATGGATCAAAACATTTTATTTCTCCAGAAAAATCGATGCAGATTCAGCAGAATCTAGGTTCTGATATTGTGATGGCTTTTGATGAGTGTCCACCATATCCTGCTGAAAGAAAATATGTAGAAAAATCTCTCAATCGAACTCTGCGCTGGGCTGAACGATGTAAAGAAGAAATGAAAGGTGCAGAAGGGCAGGCGCTGTTTGGAATTATTCAGGGTGGGGTTTATCCTGAGTTAAGAAAACAGAGTGTTGAGGAAACAGTTAAATTTGATTTTCCTGGTTATTCGATAGGGGGCTTAAGTGTTGGTGAACCTAAAGAAGAGATGTATAAAATGCTTGACCACACTACTCCATTGATGCCCAAAGATAAACCACGTTACTTAATGGGGGTTGGAACACCTGAGGATTTAATTGAAGGGATTTATCATGGAATAGATATGTTTGACTGTGTAATGCCGACCAGAATTGCCCGTCATGGGCAGATCTTTACTCATCAGGGAAGAAAAACAATTAGAAATGCAACCTTTAAAGAAGATTTTTCTCCTCTTGATTCTGAATGCGACTGTCATGTCTGCCAGAATTACAGCCGCGGATATGTTAGACATTTGCTGAAGCGTAACGAAATATTAGGAGTCAGGTTAACAACCTATCATAATCTCTATTTTATGCTTAAGCTTTCAGAAGAAATTAGAAAAGCTATCAAAAATGATAACTTTATTAATTTCAGAGAGGAATTTTATAATAAATATGAATTAAAATAAATATTTTAATTCTTTTTAAAATAATATTTCGCTTTTAGCAGGAATATTATAATTATTGTTGAAATAGTTATGAGAGAAAAAAATTAATTAGGAGAGGATAGTTAATGGAATATTTATATGCAATTTTACCATGGGTCTTAATTTTTGGTATTTTTTGGTTCTTTTTAATCAGACCCCAACAAAAACAGAAAAAAGAACATCAGAACATGCTGGATAATCTTAGTATTGGTGATAAGATAGTTACAATTGGCGGCATCAAAGGCAAAATCATCAAAATTAAAGACAGTAATGTTCGAGTTAGAGTTTCTTCTAATGTTGATATTGACTTTGTTAAAAATGCTGTGTCTCGAGTTGAAGAAAAAAGCAGCAGCAAAAATGATGAGGATACTGAAGAGACTAATAAAGATAAGGAATAGTCGCTTTAGTAAAGAACTGGGGGAAATGATGTGAAAAACGCAGTTAAAGAGTTTTTGCAATCTTTAGTAATAGCAGGTATACTGGCTTTCTTTATAATAACATTTGTGGCCCAGTCATTTGTAGTAGATGGAAGATCAATGGCTAATACTCTTCAGGATGGAGAAAGACTTTTTGTAAATAAATTTATTTACAGATTTCAGCCGCCTGAAAGAGGAGATATTATTGTTTTTTCTCCTAAAGGAGCGCCAGGGCAAAAATATATAAAAAGAGTTATCGGGTTACCTGGTGATACTGTATATATTAAAGATGGTGTTACTTATGTTAATGGGGAGGCACTTGAAGAAAATTATCTGCCAGAAAAAATGCTTGGAGATTTTGGTCCTTATGAGGTTCCAGAAGAAAGTGTTTTTGTTCTTGGGGATAACAGAAATCATAGTGCTGACAGCAGATTCAAAAGCATTGTAGGTTTTGTTGACTATGATGATATATCAGGCAGGGCTTTCTGGGTTTACTGGCCGCTGACTGAGATGAGGGTTATTGATCATCAGAATTATGATTTATCATTTGAAAATTAATTGCTTATTGTTAGGAGGACATTTATTTAATGAGGTATAAACAAAAAAGACGAATTAAATTAATTATTATTTTAGCTATAATGGCCTTTGCTGCATTTTTATATTTTCAGCACGGCATTAATTTAGGACTTGATCTACAGGGGGGAGCCCACATAGTTTTACAGGCTCAGCCTACAGAAGAAAGAGAAATAAATGACACTGTTATGACTGGAATTCAGAGTGTGATTGAAAGACGGGTTAACCAGCTTGGTTTAAGTGAACCTCTGATTCAGAGGCAGGGCAGTGATAGAATAATTGTCGAACTGCCGGCAGTTGACAGTCCAAATGAGGCCATAGAAACTATAGGCCGAACTGCAATGCTGACCTTTCAGAATTCAGCTGGTGAGGTTTTAATGACAGGTGAAGCTGTGCAGGATGCAAGAGCTGATCATGATCAGTATGGTAGACCAGTAGTTGCTTTTACTTTGACAGAAAAAGGTTCTGAAAAATTTGCTGATATTACACGCAAATATATTGGAGAAAAAATTGGGATTTATCTTGATAATGAACAGTTGACTAATCCAACAGTTCAGGCTGTAATTGAAGAGAGAGGACAAATTACAGGATATGAGACAATAGAAGCAGCTCAGAAAGATGCTATACTTATCAGAGAGGGTGCTTTACCAGTTCCGGTTGAGGTTATTGAAACCAGAACCGTTGGACCTACTCTGGGAGAAATCTCTATTCAGAAAAGTATTAGAGCCGGTTTATTAGGTCTTTTATTAGTTGCTATTTATATGGTTTTTTATTACAGATTTCCTGGTGTTTTAGCTTCTGTTATACTTGCAATTTACGGCTTAATTCTGATGGGAACAATGGCAGGTTTGCAGGCAACTTTAACCTTACCTGGTATTGCTGGCTTAATCCTTTCTATTGGTATGGCTGTTGATGCAAATATTATTATTTTCGAGCGAATAAAGGATGAGCTAAAATCTGGTAAGACGCTTAGAGCAGCAATTGATGCAGGTTTTAAAAGAGCTTATACTACTATAGTTGATGCTAATGTAACAACAATTATGACTGCTCTTATTCTGGCCTATTTTACCAGTGGTACAGTTAGAGGTTTTGCTGTGACACTTGGTATTGGTATTATTGTCAGTATGTTTACTGCTTTCTTTGTAACCAGAAATGTGATTGATATTTTTGCAGGCAGTAAATTATTACGTGAAAATAAATCTTTTGGGGTCAGAAAGGGGTAATAAAGTGGATATTTTAGGAAAACGAAAAATTTGGTATACAATTTCGCTTACTGTAATTGCAATTGGGTTATTGTTTTTGCTGATTAATGGATTAAATTTAGGTATCGACTTTAATGGTGGTACTTTAATGGAATTTGGCTTTGAAAATAGCGTTAGTTCAGAAAAAGTTAGGGGAGTTTTAGAAAGAGTTGAAATAGCTGAAGATAGTAAAATTCAACAGTCTGAATCTGCTGGAGAACATGGGATTATTATCAGAACTAAGACTTTGGAGTCGGAAGAGATTGTTATAATTGATAATGCAATCAAAGATGAATTTGAATCGGCTGAAATGTTGAGAACAGAGATGGTTGGACCAACCATTGGTAGAGAATTAAGAATCAATGCTCTGCTGGCTATGATTGCAGCTTCTATTGCAATAGTTGCTTATATTAGTTTTCGCTTTGAGTTCAGATTTGCAGCTGTTTCTATTATAACTTTGATGCATGATGTTTTAATAACAATTGGTATTTTTGCTATCCTGGGTCGAGAGGTTAACACGCCTTTTGTAGCTGCACTTTTAACTATTGTTGGTTATTCTATTAATGATACAATTGTAATTTTTGATAGAATTAGAGAGAATATGAAGTTATTGCACAAAGTTCCCTTTATAGAACAGGCCAATTCAGCAGTTGTAGATACACTGCCCAGATCAATTAACACCTCAGTAACCACATTAATTGCTATTTTAGCTATCTATTTCTTTGGAGGAGCTTCAATTCAGACATTTATGCTAGCTCTCTTTATTGGAATGTTTGCTGGTACTTATTCTTCAATTTTTGTGGCCAGTCCGCTTTTAGTAACCTGGCAGGAAAAAATCAGCAAATAAAAATTAGAATTAGAAAAGTTTTTAGATTATAACCCCTCCTTTGCTTACTGGAGGGGTTTCTATCTTTAAAAAAGGCTGTGATAAAATGGATATGAACTTACCCAAACACTACAGGCATTTTCAGCGTTACAGTGAAATTGCACAGATTCTTGTTAAAAACGGGCTTGGTTTTATTATTTCTCAGCTAGACTTAAATAAATATTTACCATTTAGGAAAAGAATCAGTACTACAGAAAGACCCACAGGAAAAATGCTGGCTGTTAAAATCAGAGAAGTCCTGCAGGAGTTAGGTCCTGCCTATATAAAACTAGGTCAGCTTTTGAGTACCAGAGCGGATATTTTTCCACCTGTTTTTATAGCAGAAATGAGAAAACTTCAGGATAAAGTTCCACCTGAAGATTATGAGCTGATAGAAGATTTTTTAAAAAATGAACTGGGAGATAAGTTTGAAGAGGAAATAATAAAAATTGAAAAAGAAGCTGTTGGAGCCGCTTCAATTGCACAGACCCATAAAATTGTTTTAAAAAATGGAAAAGAAGCGATTATGAAAGTTAAAAGGCCGGGGATTAATAAAAAAATAAGTGTTGATGTAGAAATAATGGAGAACCTTGCCCGCTTAGCTGAAGAAAGAGATTTATTTAATTCTGTTATCAGGCCGGTAGAGATTATTCAGGAATTCAAACGCACAATAAAAGATGAACTTAATTTTAAAGGTGAAATGGCAAATATAATCCGTTTTCGCAGTGATTTTGCTGACGATCCATATATTACAGCTCCTGAAGTTTATTCTGAACTTTCAACAGTTAATCTTTTGATTATGGAGGAAATAAAGGGAGTTAAGCTTAGGGAAGTAGATCAGAGTCACCCTCATAATAAATTTATTGCAGAACTTGGGGCAAAGGCTTTAATGAGGCAGGTATTAATTAATGGTTTTTTCCATGCTGATCCACATCCAGGAAATATATTTATAACTGGCGAAAAAACTATTGCTTATGTTGATTTTGGCATGGTTGGAAGAATTACTGAAGAAGATAGAGATCTAATGGCTCTGCTCTTTTATGCATTGATTAATAAAAAAATTAATGTTTTAATGGATGTAATTTTAATTTTGGGTAATAAACCTGATAATTTTAATCGCCGCAGATTTCAGCTTGATATGGAAAAAATTCTGGACAGATATTATGGCAGTGATTTATCAAATATTGAAATCAAGTCTGTTTTTGAAGATCTGCAGTATTTTATTTACGAACATCAGATTAGAATGCCTCAGGATTTCTTCTTATTATTTAGAGCTATTGCAGTGAGTGAAGGAGTTGGCCAGGATCTGGATCCTGATTTTAATGTGGTAGAAGTTGGACGGGGGTTTATTTCTGATATTTTAGATGACAGAATGCAGGTCAATAAAATTGCTGCAAGGCTTGGTTCGGAAATCTGGATAATTATTGGCTCAACCCTGCTTATTCAAACAAATATGGAACCTCGGATATTTAATATCCCCCTACTTGGTTTTATTGGTTATTCATTTGCTGGGATTTTGGGCTTACTTCTTGTAATATCAATTTTTCGCTCAGGTAAATATTAAACTAACTTTAGAATACAATGGTGATAATAGATGGATAAACTATGGAAAATAATTAGCTACAGACAGGATAAAAACCAAAATTTTATAGAACAGCTGCTGGCTGAGCGCGGCATAAAATCTCAACAGGAAAAAGAAATTTATTTAAACCCTAAACTTGAATATTTAAGTGACCCATTTTTACTGCCGGATATGAAAAAAGCTGTAGAAAGAATTAAAAAAGCTGCAGCAAATAAAGAAAAAATTTTAGTTTATGGAGATTACGATGTAGATGGTATTACTTCAACTGCAGTTTTATATAGATTTTTCAAGAAAGCATTTGGAATCGAAATTGATTATTTTTTACCTGACAGGATTGAAGATGGTTATGGGTTGAATATTCAGGCTCTGGAAAAAATCTCTGCAGCAGAAGTTGATTTGATTATAACTGTTGACTGTGGGATTACAGCTTTTGAGGAAGCTGAGTATTTAAAAGCAGAGGACATTGATTTGATTATTACTGATCATCACACTCCCTCCGAAAAAAAGCCTGCAGCAGAGGCAGTGATTAATCATCATCTTGTTCAAGAGGATGACTATTTCGCTGCAGAAATAGCTGGTGTAGGTACAGCTTTTAAATTGGCCCAGGCTTTAAATCCCAAAATTGTTAGGCAGATGGTTAAAGAACTACTGCCGATTGTAGCTCTGGGTACTGTAGCAGATATTGCCCCGCTCAAAAATGAAAACAGAATACTGGTAAAAAACGGTCTGGAATTAATCGGTCAGGACAAGGTTTTGGGATTAAAAACTTTAATAGCTGAACTAAAACTCGATAAAAACAATATTACGGCTGGGCAAATTGGTTATATAATTGCACCACCTTTAAATGCTGCTGGTAGAATTCATGATGCAGAAGAGGCACTGCGCTTATTGATTTCAGAAGATGAAGCAGAGTTAAAAGAAATTGCCAAAAAATTAATCAAAATAAATAAAAAACGGCAGCAGGAGGAAGAAAAAATTTATCAGTCTGTAGAAGAAAAGATTTTAAATATTGATTTAGAAAGCGAAAGGGCAATTATTCTTGCTGATAAGGACTGGCATTCTGGAATAATTGGTATTGTTGCTTCCAGGCTGCTTGAAAAGTATAATCTTCCGGTAATATTATTTGCTGTTGATCAAGAAAATAATACTGCCAAAGGGTCAGCCCGCAGTATTTCAGCCCTTAATATTTATCAGGCACTTAAATACTGCAGCTCCGAAGTGTTAAATTTTGGGGGCCATACAGCAGCCGCCGGTTTGAGCATTGATATAAATAGAATTTCTAAATTTAAAAAGTTATTTAGTCACTATCTAAATCAGAACCTCAGCCAGGAGGACTTTCTTAAGCAGGAAAAAATAGATATTAACCTTGAAGTTTCAGAACTTAACAAAGCTCTTATTAATCAACTGGATAAATTTCGCCCTTACGGAATTGCTAATCCAGCTCCAAAGTTTTTATTTCAAAATTTAAAAAGTCGCGGCTGTTATCAGATGGGTAAAGAAGATAAGCATCTAAAAATTTATTTAGAAAACAATATTCAGGCAGTTGCATTTAATTTTGGAGATCAGGCAGAAAGAATAGCAGCTTCTAATTTTGATTTGATTGGACAGGCGGAAATTAATCGCTGGCGGGGAAAAGAAAATTTGCAGCTTAAAGTAAATGATTACAGGTCTGTAAATGATATTTCTACTGCTTTAGTTTTTGAAAAAGATAATTATTCTATTTACGATTATCGAAATACTGCAGACAAGAAAAATAACCTAAAAAAACTACTGTTTAATAAGGTGATTAAAAAAGCAGCAGTTTATGTTAGCAGCAAAAAAGAAAAAGAGGTTCTAAAAGAAAAATACCCCGAACATTATTTTTTCAGCAGCGAACTGAATACTAAATCAAATTTTTCTCATCTGATTTTTTATTCACTACCATTTTCTTTAGCTCAGTTTCATGATCTTCTGGCTGAATTCAAAAATAATATTCCAGAACAGCCCAGCAGACTAATATTACTTTTTTCAGAAGCAGATATTAAATTTAATCAGAAAATAATTAGCTATCTAAACAAAAAAGAATTGGCAGCTAATAATGAAAATCAATTGGACTTTAAAGGCTCAGTACGATATAATAAATTATCCAGGCGAATGGAAAATTTTATGACATTTAAAAACTTAGTTTTTAAAGAAAATCTATTTGACCTGATAGCAAATGTATCTAATTTTAAGGAGGATAAAAATGAATCTTAGTGACAAAATAAGAAACATTCCTGATTTCCCAAAAGAAGGGATTTTATTTAAAGATATTACACCACTTTTACGGGATAGGGAAGCACTTAAAGAAGCCATAGTTAAAATGGCAGATATGTTTAGAGATTATGATATTGATTATGTGGTAGGAATTGAAGCTCGAGGATTTTTGGTTGGTACACCTCTGGCAATAGAACTTGACAAGGGGTTTATTCCAATTAGAAAACCGGGTAAATTACCACATGAAGTATTAAAAAAATCATATGAACTGGAATATGGAAAGAATGAAATTGAAATACATAGAGATGCAGTAACTGAAGGAGATAAGGTTTTAATTGTGGATGATCTGCTGGCCACAGGTGGAACTACTCTTGCTGCTACCGAAATGATAGAAGAATTAGGTGGAGAGGTAGTTGGTTGTGCATTTTTATTAGAACTCGATGCACTTGATGGCCGGGAAGTTTTAAAAGATTATGACCGAGACGAGTTATTTATAACTTCCAAAGTACTGCCTTCAAATTTAAATTATGAAAGCGTTATCAAGGCCTGTAAGCGTTCCCTGGAAAAACTGGGAACCGACTATCTTGATCTCTATTTAATTCACTGGCCAAATCCTGCGATTTCTTTAAGAGAAACCCTGCAGGCAATGAAGTACTTAGTAGACGAGGGACTGGTTAAAAATATCGGTGTCAGCAACTTTTCAGTTTATCAATTAAAGGTTGCTTTAAAGATTACTCCGGTGCCAATTACAGTTAATCAGGTAGAATTCCACCCCTGGTTGTATCAAAAAGAGCTGCTCGAAGTCTGTGATCAAAATGATGTAGTAATTGAAGCTTCAGCACCACTGGCCAGAACTGAAGTCTTAAGTGATGAAACTATTTTAGAGCTGGCAGATAAATATGATAAGTCACCGGCTCAGATTGTACTTAAGTGGGAGCTGCAGAAGGGAATTGTGCCTCTGCCAAAATCTAAGTCCGAGGGTCATATCAAGGAAAACTTAGAGTTATTTGACTGGGAGCTTAAAGCAGAAGATATGGCAGCAATTGATAATATTGATCACGAAAAGCGGGTTTATATGATTACCCTTGATGATGAAACTTATGGAATTAGTTCTTAAATAGTTGTTTTCTAAATAGAGCTTATTAATTAGCAGGCAGCCTGTTTCGGTTGCCTGCTTTTTTTAAAAATGAAACCCACTTCCTGAAGAAGTGGGCTAGTTGAGTTAATTAATATCTTTATTCAGCTTCCGGTCCATAGTTTTCAAATACCAGCAGCATGTTTTTCATTTCAAAGTAAAAAGTCTGACTGGAAATTGTAGAACCAGAAATAATATCTACTTCCGGATCAAAAGAAGACTTAAGGCTTAAACCATAATATCTACTTAAAAATTCTTCCTGTTTCATTTCTGGATGATGATCATTGGCGTCAAGTGGTTTCCAGTTTTTAATTACTGCCATACTTTCTTCAGTTTTAGAATTATTGGCCATACCAATTACTGCAATAAAATCTTCCGGATGGGAGTAAATAATTGTATTTACCCAGCTACCATAACCAATAAGTTCTCCATCTTTGTGCAGAGGAACAAAAGGATATTTTACTTCATTTCTTTCTGGATAGAAGATGTCACCAGCTTCATCAGCATCAGCTAACTCTACTAAAGCATTTACATAATCTTCTACAGTTCTACCGGTTGAAATTTCCTGCTTATCTCCGCCACCAACAACATCAAGAGTGTGAGTTGTTGCAAAGGCCAGACCTGAGAATGTTAGAACAAAAACTAAGATCAAAGAAACAACTAAACTTTTTTTCATTTTTTGTTACCCCCTAAGTAATTTTAAAATATTAATATTAGTGATAATAATAACTAATTATGTTATATATATCACATAACTCAATATCATTATACCACTGAACTAAAAATCTGTCAATGCTTTCAGAATATTAAATCGAAACATTTTTCACAACTATTAATTGCTGATCAAAACACTCATTAATCAGAATTAATAAAAAAATCTGAAAATAAAGCAGGAACTCTACTTCTGGTATTGAATATATATTAATAGACAGACATCAGTCGTCTGACAAATCACAAAATACTAGGAGGGTTTTAAGTTTATGCTTAAAAAGTCAAAAAGATTAATGTTGGTTGTTTCACTCTTTATGGTTTTTGCTCTTATCTTTACAGCGGCAGCTCAGGCAGAAGTTAAGAATGTGATCCTGTTAATTGGTGACGGTCTGGGAATGGGCCAGATTGATATGACTCGCTATCTTGCCGGTGATAAAGACCACGAGCTAGAATTAATGAAACTACCTGAAACAGGAATCATGATGACAAGCTCTACTGAAGGAGTTACGGATTCAGCGGCAGCAGGAACTGCAATGGCAACCGGTCATAAGGTATATAATGGTGCAATTGCGATGAATAAAAATGGTGCTGAACTGGATTCTGTTTTAGACTTTGCTCAGGTTAGAAAAAAAGCTACTGGTGTAATCAGTACAAATATGGTTACTGATGCGACTCCCGCTTCCTTTATTGCTTCAGTTGAAGATAGAGGCATGGGCGGCAAAATTGCCAAGCAGGCGATTGCTAATAATGTAGATGTAATGCTTGGTGGTGGCCGTGAAGACTTTATGGAAGATGAGGCCGGTGAAGACTTAATTGCTAAGGCCAAAGCAAACGGTTATCAGTATGTATCTGATAAAACTCAGTTAGAAAAAGTTGTACCTCTAAATGGAAAGCTTCTTGGGCTCTTTAATGAATCTTATATGAACTATATTAATGACCGGGATGATCTTGGATCTAATGAACCTTCAATGGAAGCGATGACTAAAAAGGCAATCGATGTTCTTTCTGAAGACGAAGATGGATTCTTCTTAATGGCAGAGGGAGCAAGAATTGACCATGCAGCCCACGCAGCCGATGTACCTGGTGTAGTTGCAGAGACTCTTGATTTTGATGCCAGTGTTAAAGTTGCTATGGATTTTGCTAAGAAAAACGGAGACACCCTGGTAATTGTGACTGCCGACCATGAAACTCTTGGTTTTTCAGCAACCGAGCCCATAGAAAAAGAAGCATTAATGAATATCGGTGTTTCTCCAGAGTATATGGCGGGCCAGATGACAGAAAAAGAAAATGGTAAAGGTTATACTGTAGAGAGTGTTAAGTCTGTTTTTGAAGAATACGCTAATATTTCTCTAACTGACGCAGAAGTTGCCAGATTTAATGAGTTAATCCTGGATGAAGAAGGCAATATCAAGTATTCTTATCTTGTAGGATACGAAATTGGTTCAATTATAGCTAATGAGTATCAGGCAGGAGTTGTGAATACAGAAATTAGAGCCAATTCTTCAACAGGTGGACACACCCTTAATTCAGTTCCAGTCTTTGCCTATGGTGAAGGTGCTGGAAACTTTAATGGCATGATGCAGAACACTGAATTCTCAGATCTGCTCTTTGATTCCATGAGACCGTAAATAGTTAATTATAAATAAAATTCAATAGTTTAAATTAAATATACTTTAAAAATGGTGGTGGGGTTAAGCCCTACTGCCATTTTTTGTTGTGAATCTCAAATAAATTAAGCTAAAAAAATATTTATATTCTGATGCTCTTCTGTTATAATTAAAATAATTCGGAGTCTAGATTTAGACTTAAAAAGAATTAAAAATTTAACTGAGGGGTAAGATAATGAGAAAAAGTTTCGTTTGTGTAATTGCACTGTTATTAATTTTTGGAGTTAGTTCAGCAGTTGTGGCTCAGGCTGAAGAGGGCTGGGGAAAGGATTTTGAAAAAGTATTTGGTGAATCAGACTATTTCAAGCAAAATTCATGGGATTCTAATTTAGAAAATAGAGCTGAATTAATCCAGGAAGGGAAGAATAACAGAGCTGCTACAAGACAGAATGGTAGGGGCAATGATGCTTTAACTGTTCAAAATGGTAATTTTAATAAGGCATTGATAACTCAAACAGGAGCTGGTAATTCTGCGGTAATCAAGCAGTTTTCTAATAACAATTCTGCTCTGATTAATCAAACTGGCAGCAGCAATCGGGCAGTAATTATTCAAAAATAATTTGAATAACTGTCGAAAATTATAACTTGACATAAATTTACTAATCCTGATATACTTAAAGATGCTATAAAGAGTTAAGAGCTCTTTTTAACAAAGGTAAACTTATCGTGAGGTAAGGACACAAAGCTGAGGGTCTCTTGGAGAGATAGCCGGCTGCTAAAAGGAGGAAATGATGAAATTTAATTTTAAAAAGATCAGTGGTTTTACTTTGCTTTTGTTAATTCTATTTTTGAATTTTTTCGGTACTGCTGATTTAGTTGAGGCTGCCGATAAGCCAAAAACAGTAATTGAAAGAAGTATTTCAGCAGAAGCCAGAATCCCTATTTTTCAAAGAGTAGAGGTGCTTGAGAAGGCAGATATTGACTATACTTTTTTGATGACGAATTACAACGGCAGCAGAGAAATTATTGTAGAGTCTGGACTAAAAATTGAAATTTTAAGTAATACCGACTGGAATCTTCGTTTAAATAACAGAAATTTAAATACACAGGTTTTGATCAGAAAGGCTGATCAGAATAATTCTGACTGGCAGAATCTAAATTCTACTACTGCTAAATTTAGTGGAGACAGGGGAGTCGAGAAGCTAACTTTTGATTTGAAATTTATTCTTGATCCTGACTCTAGAGCTGCAGTTAATAATTTAGAACTTGATTTAAGACACAGTATTAATCC
>QBLP01000196.1 GCA_003070825.1 Halanaerobium sp.
AGATGTGTATAAGAGACAGGGAATAAAAATGGATATGGAAAAGTTTACACGCAAGGCACAGCAGAGTCTGGTAGAAGCACAGAATATTGCTAAAGACTATCAGCATCAGGAAATCTTTCCTTCCCATTTATTTAAAGCTTTATTAAATCAGGATGACGGAATTGTAATTCCACTGCTGCAGAAGGCGGAAGCCAATCTGGCAGAGCTGAAGGCTGAAAACGAAAAACTGCTCAAAAAACTGCCTCAGGTATATTCAGAGCAGAGCGGGCAGGCCTACATGTCTCATCAGCTCAATGATATTATGCGGGAAGCTGAAAAACAGGCAGATGCTCTGGGGGATCAGTATATTTCAACCGAGCATTTTCTGCTGGCAATTTTGAGGGACCGCAAAACTGAGCTGGGGAAAATGCTCTATGAGAAGAATTTAAATTACAATGACTTAAAGCAGATTATTCATGAAGTCCGGGGAGGAGATAAAATCGATTCCCAGCAGGGAGAAGAAGGTTTTAATGTTTTAGAAAAATATACTATTGATATCACCGAGCAGGCCAAAAATGGTAAGCTGGATCCGGTGATCGGCCGTGATAACTTAATCAGAAGAGTGATGCAGGTTTTATCCCGCCGCCGTAAAAATAATCCGGTTTTAATTGGGGAGCCGGGTGTCGGTAAAACCGCTATTGTCGAGGGACTGGCCCAGAGAATTATTAATGGTGATGTTCCCGAAGGCTTGAAGAAGAAAAAAGTGATTTCCCTTGATATGGGTTCTCTGGTTGCTGGAACCAAATTTAGAGGTGAGTTTGAAGAAAGATTAAAGTCAGTCTTAAAGGAGATTAAAAAGGCTGAAGGTCAGATCATTCTCTTTATCGATGAGATGCACACCCTGGTTGGCGCAGGTGCTACAGAAGGCTCTATGGATGCAGCCAACCTTTTAAAACCAGCCCTGGCTCGGGGTGAACTGCACTGTGTTGGAGCAACAACTTTAGCTGAATATAAAAAGCATATCGAAAAAGATGCCGCTTTAGAGCGCAGATTTCAGCCGGTACAGGTTTCAGAGCCCGATATTGATGATACAGTTTCAATTTTAAGAGGTTTAAAAGAAAAGTATGAAATTCATCACGGAATAAAAATTACGGATAATGCAATAGTAGCTGCCGCCAAACTTTCGGACCGCTACCTGACAGAAAGATTTCTGCCGGATAAGGCGATTGATTTGATTGACGAGGCGGCTTCTAAAATCAGGATTGAAATTGATTCGATGCCGATAGAGATTGATGAGCTGGACCGCAGAGTTAGAAGGCTGGAAACAGAAAAAGAGGCCTTAAAAAATGAAGATACAGATGAGGCTCAAGAGCGGCTGGAAGAGATTGAAGTAAAACTGCAGGAATTAAAGGATCAGCGTGATCCCCTGCGCTTGAAATGGAAAAACGAGAAAGACCAGCTGGCTAAAATGCAGGAGCTGAAGGAAAAAATAGATCAGATTGAATACCGAGCTGAAGCTGCCGAAAGAGAGGCCAATTATGAGGAAGCAGCCCGCCTCCGCTATGGTGAGTTAAATGAGCTGCGCAAAGAGCTGGCCGAGGTCAGTAAAAAGGTAGAAGAATCACAAAAAGATGCCAGCCATCTGGTTAAAGAAGAAGTAACAGAAGAGGATATCGCAGAAATTGTCTCTCTCTGGACCGATATTCCACTGCAGAAGCTGATGGAAGAGGAAAAAGAAAAGCTGATTCATTTAGAAGATGAGCTGGAAAAAAGAGTTGTTGGACAGCATGATGCCGTTAAAGCAGTCAGCAACGCAATTCGCCGCTCCCGCACAGGTCTTCAGGATGCCAATCGACCACTTGCTTCCTTTATGTTTATGGGACCAACCGGTGTCGGTAAAACTGAGCTGGCCAAAACTCTGGCGGAATACCTCTTTGATGACGAAAGAGCGCTGACCAGAATTGACATGTCTGAGTACATGGAAAGACATGCAGTTTCCAAACTGATCGGTTCACCTCCCGGTTATGTCGGTTTTGAAGAAGGTGGGCAGCTGACAGAAAAGGTGAGACGGAATCCCTATTCTGTAATTTTATTTGATGAGATCGAAAAGGCGCATCCGGATGTATTCAATATCCTGCTCCAGATCCTTGATGATGGAGTCTTAACTGACAGCCAGGGTAAGGAGGTTGACTTTAGAAACACAGTAATTATTATGACCTCCAATGTCGGCTCCCAGTATATTCAGGATTTAGATGATGAAGTCCAAATTAAAGAAGAAATTGACGAAGCCCTCAAGGGACAGTTTAGACCTGAGTTCTTAAATAGAATCGACGAAAAGATTATTTTCCACTCCTTAAGCAGGGAAGATATCTTTAAAATTATCGATATTCAGATTTCCTATCTGCAGGATAACTTATCTGAACAGGATATAGAAATTGATTTAACAAGGGCAGCCAAAGATGAGCTCTTAGAACTCGGCTTTGATCCCGCTTATGGAGCCCGGCCTTTAAGAAGAGTTATTCAAAATCAGATTAAAGATGAGCTGGCAATGCTCTTACTGGAAGAAAAGATTAAAGAAGGAGATACTGTAGAAGTCGATTTTGAGAATGGTGAATTTAAATTTAATAATTAATTCAACAGAATTTGAGTTAATAAAAATAATTCTAAGTGCAGACCGGTTAATTACTGGTCTGCTTTTTGCTTTTAATGAAGGAAAATATTCTTCTATCACGAAATATAACTACTGGACATAATTTATTTGTTAAATGAAGTTATTAATCTAAAAATGCGAGGTATTTAAATGTCAAAGAATAAAAATAATATTCGACTCTTTATTTTGGTCACCGCTTTTTACTGGTTTTCAATGTATGCCTATATTCCAACTTTTTCTCCTTACATAGAATCACTTGGGGCCTCACATAAGATGATCGGCTTAATTCTGGGTTCCTATGGCTTTACTCAGATGTTGATTCGAATTCCACTGGGAATATATTCGGACAGGATTAATAAGAAAAATATTTTTGTCAATATTGGTATTCTGCTGAGTTTCTTAAGCACTGCAGGGATGTGGTTTGCGGAGACACCGGCTTTAATTTTAGTCTTTCGCTCTCTGGCAGGAGCATCTGCCGCCACCTGGGTCAGCTTTACCGTGCTTTTTTCTTCCTATTTTGAAAAAGATGATACTGCTCACGCAATTGGTCTGATCAATGCTTCTAATAAATCGGGTCAGGTTGTTGGAATGCTCCTGGGCGGGATAATAGCTCAAGCACTGGGCCAACAGTTTCCCTTTTTACTGGCTGCAGCCGGGGCAGTAGTTGGCTTTAGCTTAAGTCTTAAAGTTGATGAGAAGAAAGATGTCGATCATCAGGCAATTACTTTTAAAGAAATTTTAAAGGTGGCCCGAAACAAGAGCCTCTTAACCGTTTCTTTTCTGGCGATTTTAATGATGATGATTTCGCACTCTACCACCTTTGGTTTTATTCCGGTGGCTGCCAAAAATCTGGGAGCAACTAGTTTTCACCTGGGGCTTTTAACAACCATCACAACTATTCCCGGGATTTTGTCCTCCTATTTAAGCGGTAGCTACTTCAGCCAGCGGCTGGGAGAAAAGAATACAGTTACTGTTGGCTTTTCGCTGCTTGCCTTATCCTGTCTGCTGGTGCCTTTAATCGATCATCTTTATCTATTATATTTCAACCAGATGCTGAACGGCTTTGCTCAGGGAATGATCTTTCCGGTTTTAATGGGGCTGAGCATCAAAAATGTAGAGGCCAACAAGCGGGGAACTGCAATGGGCTTTTTCCAGGCAATTTACGGACTGGGTATGTTTACCGGTCCAATCTTTGTGGGAACAATCAGTGATTTGGCCGGTCTCAAAATGGGTTTCTGGATGATCGGTCTGGTAGGAATTCTGGGAGCAGTCTTGAGCCGCTTTTATAAAGCTGAAAAGGTATAAATGTAAAAAATTAATCAGTAGACAGAGTTAGGA
>QBLP01000197.1 GCA_003070825.1 Halanaerobium sp.
TACAGAGAATACCAATTTAAACTGGCAGCAGCAGTGGTTAAGGAATGAACTTAAAGAAGCTGCAGCTTATCAGAAAAAGTTTGTAATAATGAATAAAACACCAATTAAAGTTGATACAGAATATTTAATAGATGACAGTATAAAATATATAGGTGATCAACAATTAAGGAATTTTTATCAAGATATCTTTGCAGAATATGATATTGATGCTGTTTTTTCTTCTAATCTGGAAATTTTTCATCAGCAAGAAATTAAGGGAGTTGATTATTATATAAGTGGTGGTGCTGGAGGCGAACTTATCTTTGATAACGATAAGAGTTTTTATCACTATCTTTTAGTAAATGTAAATCAAGGTGAGATACAGGTTAAGGTAGAGCGTTTAGAAAACAACCCAGGTTTAGCCTCAAAGTTATTAGTTAATATTTGGGTTGCAGTGCAGTCTTTCTTTTATGCTAATTATATCAATATTTTATTAGTATTATTCATCGTATTAACAGTATTTTACATAATTCATAGAGAAATTAATAAAGAAGTGAATTACTATCGTGATTTTGCCTATGCTGAGAATGAATACAAAAATGAAAATTTAAAAATTGCGATGTTTACCAATAATTATTTTCCGGTAATTGGTGGAGTCCCGATATCAATTCAACGCTTATCTAAAGCATTGAGAAAAAGAGGCCATGAAGTTAAAATTTTTGCTCCAGAATATAAGAATAAAAGTCAAAATGAAGATGAAGGAAATATTATCCACTGTAATTTTATCTATTATTACGAAGAAGCAGGGCTCGAATTTCCGGTCACTAATATTTATTCACCACAGATAAAGAAGGATTTCCAGGCTGAAGATTTTGATTTAGTTCATGCCCATCATCCTTTTTGGCTGGGGAATAAAGGTAGAAAACTAGCAGAAAAGTTTAATCTACCGCTGGCTTTTACTTACCACACCCGTTTGGAGAAATATGCTCATTATGTTCCTAATATATTGTTTATGCGTAAATTTTTTGCTAATCGATTATCCCATTTTCTAATTAAGAATTTTTCAAACAAAACTGATGCAGTATTTGCTCCAACTGAATCGGCAAAAGAATATTTGCGCAATGTTGGAGTCAGTAGATATATTAAAGTGATGCCAACCGGTATTGATTTTAACTATTATAATTGTGATGAGGATAAAATAAAAGAACTCAGGCAGAAACTTATTGGAGATTCTGAACACTTATTAATTTCAGTTTCTAGATTGTCGAAGGAGAAAAACTTATATTTCTTGTTAGACGGAATAAAAAATTTAAAAGAAACAACTGAGCTTAATTTTAAGCTAATTATTATTGGCAGCGGCTCAGAAAAAGAAAACATTGAGCAGTTTATCAAGGATAACAGTTTAGAAAATTATATTGAACTGATTGGTGCAGTTGACTTTAGAGAAATGGCTAAGTATTATCTGGCTTCAGATTTATTTGTCTTTGCATCAACTACTGAAACTCAGGGGATGGTTCTGCTGGAAGCTATGGCTGCTAAAAATCCTGTTGTTGCTGTTAAATCAAGTGGTATTGATGATGTTATTGAAAATGGGGTTAATGGTTATAAAACTGAAGAAAAGCTTGATAAATGGAGCAGCAGAATAGAAGAGTTACTAACTGACAGACAAAAACATGATGAATTTTCACAGAATGCATTTAAAACAGCCAAAAGTTATTCGATTGAAAAAATGGCTGAAGAGGCTGAAGAACTTTATTATAAAATTATGCAGCTTAAAAAAGATTATTAATTAAACTAAGTATATTATATGAGGAGGATTTAGTTGAAACAGCTATTTTTAGAATTTATTTTAATGGCAATTTTTATTATAATTTCAGGAACTTATTTATCAAAATTTGGAGATATAATTGCTGATAAAAGTGGTCTGGGTCAGGCTTTTATCGGTGGGATTTTAATTGCAATGGCAACTTCACTACCGGAACTGGTGACTAGTATCAGTTCAGCTCTTGTTGGAGCTCCAGATATTGCAGTTGGTAACGCTTTTGGTAGCAACACATTTAATCTTGTCATCTTAGCCTTTGCTGATCTACTTCAGGGAAAAGGTCCATTACTACTTCGAGTTAACTACAGCCACATTCTTTCTGGTCTTGTAGGTGTTTTACTTTCAGCTTTGGTAGTTTTCAGCCTTATCTTATCCCATTTTATGAATTTCAATTTGAGTATTTTTGGTGTGGGAGTAGATAGTATAACCTTACTTATTACATATATTATAAGTGTGAGAATGATCTATCGCTATGATCAGAAAAATCCACTTGATCCAGATGACCCTGTAAAAGAAGAAGACCCCAATCCTGATTATACTTTAAATAAAGCCTTAATGGGTTTTGCAATTTGTGCAGTTGTAATTGTTTTTAGCGGTTATCGATTAACCATTACTGCTGATCAAATATCAACGCTGACCGGCATCGATCAGAGTTTTATTGGTTCAATTATGGTAGCGGCGGCAACTTCACTGCCGGAGCTTGTTGCAACAATTTCGGCTGTTAAGATTGGTGCCTATAATATGGCAGTTGGAAATGTCTTTGGCAGCAATATTTTCAATATGACAGTAATTTTCTTTGCCGATCTTTTTTACCGTCAGGGAGTTCTTTTGCAGGATGCTAAAATAGTTCATATTTTAACTGCAACAGTCGGTATAGTTATGGCTACAATAATTTTAATTGGTTTATTTTATCGCTCACGGCGTTCTTTTATGTGGATGGGCTGGGACGCGATTGCAGCTGCAACAGTTTATTTTGCAGGTGTGTATCTTCTTTTTCAGTTAGGACTGAATGTGATTTAATAATAACATCATAATAGTAGAAGTGTATCCAAAATTTACTGGACTTATGAGAAAAACTAAAAACCCACTCCATAAAAAGAGTGGGTACAAAAAGAGGAGAGAATTATCAAGTACAAAAATCTATATTATAGCTGCATTTTATGCAGCTTCAAAAAGGGGATCAAATTTATGCTTTCATTCTATCTATAATAATATCAGCAAATTATTAAAACTCTTTTAAAGCAAAATTAAAAGAAAATTAGATTTATGGTCCTGCAGCAAGTCCTAACATAGACTATTTTCTATTATTTGATCTGTTATTTCAATTTCTTATACCGTTAGAGGTGTATTAGTTATTGAATGTTTCTTGGAACTTAAAATGATTTTCTTCGATTGTTTCTAATTGACTACCGGTTAATATAGACTCAATATTTTTTTGATACTCAATTCTTTTCTCATCTATTTTGCTTAAAACCTGTTCTAGTTTATCTTCAACTTCTCTAATCTCTGCATCACTTGCTCCACGAAACTCTAGATCTCTAATTTCACGAATTAAACTTTTCAATTCATTTCTTAACTCTTCAGTATCATTATAAAATTCATCTTTAAATCCCATTATTTTTTCTATTTGGTAATCAGTTAACAATTCTATTGTTTTTTCTACTTGATGATCAAGTAACTTAACTATTTTTTTTACTTGATCATCAGTTAAAGACTCTAATATTTTTTCTATTTGATAATCAGTTAATTCAACTGATTTATAACCAACACCTTCGCTTTTTGCTTGAGAATTATGGTTTTTGACATCAGAATTTATTCTAAGTCCTTGGGCAAAACTAACTCCAGTCAAAATTACTGTTATAAAGCCAATGAACAATAAAACTTTTAATATTTCTTTCATTTGATATCCCTCCTAATTTACTTTAATTTTTTAACTCATAGTTTAATTATAGGAATAAAAATTTAAGGAATGATAAATTCATGTTTATTATTTTAATTAACACTCTGAATAAGTTTTGGTCGTTTTGACATCTGAAAATATAAACTGTTTTTAAATAAAAAACCCCTCTGGGGAGAGGGATTAAAATTAACAAAGGAGGAAATTATCGAGTTCAATAACTTATATCTGTCTCTTATACAC
>QBLP01000198.1 GCA_003070825.1 Halanaerobium sp.
AAATAGTTCTACATTAAAAGCTGAACTCTTTATATATTTTTTAGCCTGATTATTAGTAGAATCGATGCTCTCATAAACTTTTATAAAAACTTTATTCATTATCTTATTATCCAGCTCATTATTTATTATTTCCCGATCAAATACATTATATTCTTCCATTTATAAATTCTCCTAGAAAAAGGACCCTAAAAGGGCCCTTTTGAATTATTATTAAGTTATCAACAGCTTGTGCCCGCTTTAATTTTGCGAACTTTAACAGCATCATAATTTAAAAGTACCTTAATAAAATATGCATAAAGTGGTATATTAATTAACTGACTTATTAATCTCGGTGGCATCAACACAGTAAAAGGTACTCCAAATAAAGTGTTAATAAAATATGGGACCAGAATTAAAGAAGATATTAACTGTCCTACAGCCACTGAAATAAAAATTATAGGTAGTGTTCGGCAGCGTTTGAGTACATAAAACACCATAAACCCTGGAATAAAACCAGTTAAAAAAGAAGTAAAGGTAAAATGAGGCATATAAGCTCCCATTGGATTAATAAAATAACCCAGCAGGTCTCCAAGTGCACCAACAATACCTCCAGCAACAGGACCAAAAGCCACACCTGCAAAAATTATCGGTAGAGCACCAAAACCAATTCGTACTCCTTCAACCCCTGCAATTGGAATCCTGATACTGAACACTCTGGTTAAAATGATAGTCAATGCTGTTAAAAAAGAAAGATAGGCAATCTTTTTTGTGCTTAATTTCATTTTCTACACCTCCCCCCTCTCTGGTTAGATGATAGTTTATATCTGCACCAAAGAAAGAGGAAACTTTGGTGACAGCGGACGCGACAGGGAGACCGCAGCTAAAAGCTTTCGTTTCAGAGCAACGTCCCATCTCTGAACACTCTACGCCTCCTGTCTACTCTATCACTATATTTCATTTGTTTTTATTATATCCCATCTAAACAAATTTTTAAAGTTATTTAGAACAATCCAGAAATTTTTCCATCAGCATCAATATCTATATCTTCAGCCGAAGGTCTTTTTGGCAGACCAGGCATTGTTAATACAGGACCGGTCATTACAACTAAAAATCCAGCTCCCGCAGATAGATTAATTTCTTTTACACTAATTCTAAAACCACTGGGGCTTCCTTTTAAATTAGGATTATCAGAAATAGAACTCTGGGTTTTTGCCATACAGACTGGAATTTCAGCATAACCCTGCTTTTCATATTTTTTTATTTGAGCCAGCGCAGTATCACTATAATCAACACCATCAGCACCATAGATTTCAGTGGCAATAGTTTCTATCTTTTCTTTAATTGGAGCCTTCTCATCATAGAGGAATTTAAACTTGCTCTCTTCATTTTCAAGCACATCCACAACAGCATTTGCAAGTTCTTCTCCGCCTTCTCCACCGTTAGCCCAAACTTCAGATAAAGCTACATTGACTCCCAGTTCTTCACACTTTCTTCTTACTAATTCTAATTCCGCTTCACTATCATCGGGGAATCTGTTTATAGCTACAACTGTCGGAACACCAAATTTATTGACATTTTCAATATGCTTTTCTAAATTTTCCATACCTTCTTCCAGGGCAGCCAGATTTTCTTCTTTTAGATTATCCTTTGCTACTCCACCGTGCATTTTTAAAGCTCTAATGGTTGCAACTAAAACAGTTGCATCAGGTTCTAAATCAGCAAATCTGGATTTTATGTTATAAAATTTCTCAGCTCCCAGGTCAGCTCCAAAGCCAGCCTCTGTAACTGTAATATCTCCAAGTTTCATTGAAAATTTAGTTGCCATTACACTATTACATCCATGAGCAATATTTGCAAATGGCCCCCCATGAATAAAAGCAGGAGTGTTTTCTAGAGTCTGGACTAAATTGGGTTTAATAGCGTCTTTCAATAAAGCTGTCATTGCTCCTTCTACCTTTAGATCATGAGCTGTTACACTTTCTCCATCATAAGTATAGCCAATTACTATTTTTCCCAGTTTATCTTTTAGCTCCATCAAATCATTGGCCAGACACAAAATTGCCATAATTTCGGAAGCAACTGTGATTAAAAATCCATCTTCTCTGGGATATCCATTTTTAGTGCCACCAAGTCCAACCACAGTATTTCTTAATGCTCGATCATTCATATCTACCGCTCTTTTAAAAGTAATTTGAGTTGGATCAATATTTAATTCATTACCCTGTTTAATATGATTATCAATCGCGGCTGCCAGTAGATTATGAGCGATCCCAATTGCGTGAATATCACCTGTAAAGTGAAGGTTAATATCTTCCATAGGAATTACCTGGGCATAACCTCCACCTGCTGCACCACCTTTAATCCCCATTGTAGGTCCTAAAGAAGGTTCTCTAATTGCAATAACTGCATTTTTCCCAATCCGATTTAATGCCTGTCCCAGTCCAACAGTAGTAGTGGTTTTACCCTCTCCGGCTGGAGTTGGAGTAATTGCAGTTACCAGCACCAATTTACTATCAGAGTTATCAGAAAGTCTTTTTAGTACATCCAGTTTGACTTTTGCCTTATACTTACCATATAATTCCAGGTCATCTTCTTTTAAACCAATCTGTTCAGCAATTTCTGTGATTTCTTTCATTGTGGCTTCCTGAGCAATTTGAATATCACTTTTCACTATACTTCCCCCTCGATAATTTGTGGCAGTACAGCATTATAAAACGCTCTGTTGCTAATTTCTTTAACAGCGGTTTCTGGTTCAGCACCCAGCATTAAGTAATTTTCAATCAGTGCTTTATTATCCTTAAATCCGTCTATTAAATGGTTAACTCCCAAAGATATTCCGGTCATTGAATTTCCAATCAGCATTCCTGATAGCGGAATAAAATAGTCAGCTCTAAACCACGGATCAAGCCCAACTACAATCAGGACAAAGAAAAAGATACTTATAGAAGTCCCTAAAAACATTGAGCCTGCAATTATACCCTTCATTTTTTTTGATATTTCTGAATCAACCCTACCATAAATATTATAGATTGCAAAAATCTCCATGATCAGCAAAATCAAAATACTGTAATATGGATTTTGATTTGCAAAAACATATTCTAAAATAAAACCGACTGCGACTAGTTGAATTGTCATTCTAACTGAAGCCAGCAATATTTCTCCTTTATGTCCAATTTCTTTTTGTTTGACAATAAAAAGCAGAATCAAAACAAAAATATAGGCAAATACCAGCTGTAATAATTTTATATTTATAATATCGTTCTCCATAAAATTTCACTCCTCCTGTTTTTAAATACATATTTAAACTCTTCAATCAGTAATTCTGCCAGCTTCTATATTAATTATCCTATCAGCAAATTTTTCGGCTATCTCTGGACTGTGAGTAACCATAATTAATGTTCTTTTATTTTCTCTAACATAATCAACTACCATCTGAATAATCTTTTCTTCTGTTTTCTTGTCCAGAGAAGATGATGGCTCATCTAAAAGAAGCACCTCTGGTTCTAAAAGCATAACTCTAGCCAGAGCCAGACGCTGTTTTTCTCCTCCGGATAAATTCTCAGCATTATCACTCAAATTTTGGCTTAACGAAACTTTCTCCAGCAGCTCTTTATAATTTAAATTTTTAGAAATTCCATTATCAGCAATTTCTTCAGTTATTTTAAAATTATCTCTGATAGTTCCCTTAAAAATCTCTGGATCCTGCGGCAGCATTACAACTTCTCTTCTCAAAGCAACAGGATCATAGCTTTCAATATTTTTATCTTTATAAAAGATTTCTCCCTGATCAGCTGTAATCATATTATTAAGCAGCTTTAGAAAAGTTGTCTTACCACCTCCACTGCTGCCGAGTATTGCTGTAACTAAATTTTTATCCAGTTCTATCTTTTCAATATTTAAAATATCTTTAAATATAACATTCTCAAGTTTAAACATATTTACCTCCTTCTAATTCATAATTTCATCTGATAACTCTCTAGTCTTTGCCTTTACTTCCTTTAAAACCTCTTCTCCTTTTGCTGTAAGACTGTAATACTTTCTTACTTTACCCTCAACAGTTTTCTCTTCACTATTTAATATTCCATCTGATTCCATTGAGTGTAGAATTGGATATAATGTGCCGGAACTTATATTATAGCCATGACTTTTTAATTCTTCTATCATCCAGAGGCCAAAAAAAGGTTCTTTTTTAGCATGATATAGAATATGAACTCTCATGAAAGCTAAAAAAAGTTTTCTTAAGATTTTATTTTCCATACTTTCACCTCTTTATCGTTTTTCATTATTGATCATTATTATAGCATTTCGATAATGAAATTAAAAGTAAAAGGAGAACATTTAATTAGATAAAAAAACGACCAGCAGAAGCTGGCCGTTTGATTATTTATAGATCTTAACCATTCTGTGGTTCAGGTTCAAATGTAGTGATTATACTCTCCTGCTTATCTCCACCATCAGAATCATCTTCTTCTATTCTATCTTTATCTGGATCTCCAGTAATTTCTTCACCTCTCATCAGACGTTTAATCTGATCAGCATGTAAAGTTTCATATTCTTTTAAGGCAGCAACAATTTTTTCTACTGTCTCAGAATTTTCTCTGAGCAGTCGTTCAGCCTTACTGTAGCATTCCTCAACCATCTTACTAATCTCTTTATCAATTCGAGCAGCGACTTCTTCACTGTAATTTCTCTGACGAGAAATGTCTCTACCCAGAAATACCTGCTGATCATGTTTTTGACCTAAGGTTAGAGGACCTAAGTTTTCGCTCATTCCGTATTCAGTCACCATTGCTCTAATAATCTGGGTTGCTCGTTCAATATCATTTTGAGCACCTGTACTAATATCATCCAGGAAAATTGCTTCCGCAGCTCTTCCTCCCATTAGACTGGTAACTTTATCTAAAAGCTGTCCTTTGGTCATAAAGTTCTGATCATCTGACGGCAGAGGAACTGTAAATCCACCGGCTCTACCTCGAGGTATAATTGTCACTTTATGAGTACGATCAGCATGCTCCAGCAGTTCACCCAGCAGAGCATGTCCAGTTTCATGATAAGAAACAAGATTTTTCTCTTCTTCAGAAACTACTTTGCTCTTTCTAGCAGGTCCAGCAATAACTCGATCAATAGCATCATCAAATTCCTTCATTGCGATGATTTTCTTTGATCTTCTGGCCGCTAAAATAGCAGCTTCATTAGCAAGATTCTCCATATCAGCACCGGTAAATCCAGGGGTTCTTTTAGCAAGTACCTCTAAATCGATGTCGTCACCTAAAGGTTTATCCTTAACATGTATTTCTAATATTTTTTGTCTTCCCAATCTATCAGGTTTATCTACCATTACCTGACGGTCAAAACGTCCAGGTCTCAATAAAGCTGGATCTAGAACATCGGGTCTATTGGTTGCAGCCATTAAAATAATACCTTCATTTGGTTCAAAACCATCCATTTCAACTAAGAGCTGGTTTAAGGTCTGCTCACGCTCATCATGGCCGCCACCAAGTCCGGCTCCACGCTGGCGTCCAACTGCATCAAGCTCATCAATAAAAATAATACAGGGTGAATTTTTCTTACCCTTTTCAAATAAATCTCTAACTCTTGAGGCACCAACCCCAACAAACATTTCCACAAAGTCAGAACCACTGATAAAGAAGAAGGGAACCCCCGCTTCTCCAGCAACTGCCTTTGCCATAAGTGTTTTACCTGTTCCAGGAGGTCCAACCATCAAAACTCCTTTAGGCACTTCAGCACCCAACTCGGTAAACTTATCCGGTTTCTTTAAAAATTGAATTACTTCCTGTAATTCTTCTTTAACCTCATCATAATTAGCAACATCATCAAAAGTTACCTTAACATCACTTTCATTTAGTTTAGCCTTGCTTTTACCAAATGACATCATCTTGCTGCCGCCACCCTGCATTTTCTGCATAATGAAAATCCAGGCAACAATTAAAATCACAACAGGTAAAATATAACTTAGAATATTAATCCACCATGGTGTTGTCGGCTGTGGCTCAGTTTTTATATTCACATCACCAGCCCGCAATTCCTGCATTAGTGATGGAATCGCCTCAGGTGGAACTGGAACTTTAAAATTTCTACTGTTTATTGAACCTGTCACTTCCTGATTACCAATAATAGTCACCTGGTTAATATTATCAGCTTCAACTTCAGTTAGAAGATCTGTGTATGTAAAATCTTCTAGAGTTGATGGTCCCTGCTGCATAAAGAACTGTGCAACTAAAATTGATATAGCAATCAGAATTAAATAAAATCCTATATTTTTAACAAACTTATTCAAATTTATTTACCTCCCCTACGACTTAAATCATATAC
>QBLP01000199.1 GCA_003070825.1 Halanaerobium sp.
TATAATTGTTAAAAATAGTAATAGTCATCAATGATGTTATAGAAAAAAATAAGATTAAATCTTATCTTAATCGGGCCAAAAGAAAGATATCTGAACTGGAATTTGAACTGGTAAAGGAATTTGATGATAACCGAGAGGCTGTTAACTTTCTTTATCAAAATTCAGATATTGATCTTTTAATTGTTGAAAATTCAATTGGCGAGATTTTTTCTGGACTGGATTTAATTACTCTGGCGGAAAAAGAATTTTCTAATACGGGAGTAATTTTGCTAACTGCCCCCGGAGAAGAAATTGATCTCCAGCAGAGTAATGTTGATAATCTGCTTTCTATAATTAGAAAAAGAGAAGATTATAAGTTTTTTAAAGATAACTTTCTTTTAGCTCTTTTAAAACAGAAAATTAAAAATAAGGAACTGGGAAAAGAAAAGGAAAAATTAAATGATTACAGAACAATTATTGATCATACACATGATGCCATTTTTCTGATAGAAGTCGACTGTGATGAAAATTTTTATTATAAGAGGATTAATGGGACTCATCAGCGTTTAACAGCCCTAAGTAATGAAGAAATAAAAGGAAAGAAAACGGAAGAAATTTTTGAAGAGAGTGTTGCTCAGGAATTAGAGAAAAATTACCGCAGATGTCTGCGCAAAAAAAGGAGAATTAATTATACGGAAACAATTAAATTCCCAGCAGGTAAAAAGATATGGCAGACCACTTTATATCCGGTAGTCAGAAATGGACGAGTGGAAGAAATCGTGGGAGCTTCCTATGACATTACTGATATGGAAGCTAAACAGCAGCAACTGGATTATATTAAACGACATGATAGACTGACCGGGCTTTATAATAAGCAGTATTTCAACCAATTATTTACTGAGTTAAATAAAAACCAAAAAGATAATCTAGCCTTAATTCTGCTTAATGTTGAAAATTTTCATCTGTTAAATAAATTTTTTAGCTATCAGCAGGGAAATCAAATTTTAAAAGAAATTGCTGCTATTCTGGCTCAAATTTCAAATAATAATAATATTGCAGCCCACCTTTGTGCCGATCATTTTGCTGTAATTTTAAAAAACCAGAGCGGGAGAGAGATAGAGACAACCCTTAATCATATAAAAAAGAAAGTTGCTGAAATAAATATTAAAGGTATTTATATTGATGTTGCTGCAGTGTCACTGGTAAAAATTAATGATCAAATAAGTGCTCATGATTTTTTTAATGATGGAGTGACAAAAATAAATTTAAATAAATATAAACCAAGCAGTGAGAGTAATTTTTATTCTTCACTAATGGACTTTATTCAGAAAAACAACTATAAAGAGTTAAGACAGAACAACAGACTAATAGAGATAACTAAAAAGGCTGCTAAATTCTTTGAGCTAAATAAAATAGAAACAGAAAAAATGCTGCTGCTGGCCAGACATCATGATCTTGGAAAACTGGCCTTAGATAAAAATATTTTAAAAAAAGGGGAAAAATTGACCCCAGAAGAGTGGCATGAATACCAAAAACATGTACTTATCTCTGCTAACTTTGTTAGTTATTATTATGATTTAGCAGAAATAACTGATTTAGTATTAGCTCACCATGAACATTTTGACGGCAGCGGCTGGCCTGAAGGTTTAAAAGGAGAAGAAATTCCTTTTTTAAGTCGGCTCTTTGCGGTAGTTAATTTTTACAGCAATCTGAGTTCAAATCTGTATTATCCATTATTTAAAGACAAATACTATTTTGGAGCTTTAGAGGATAGCGAAATAATTAGAGAATTGAGTTACTATCAGGGGAAAGTTTTCGATCCGGAGCTTGTGGATAAATTTATTAAATTTTTGGAAAGTGAAAACTAAGTGGATAACTAGGGTTAATCATCAAGTTATCCACAACTTACCCACAAAACAGGTGTTTTATCCACAGTTGTTAACAATTAATTAACAAAAGATGTGGATTAATGACCATGGTTACCAACAAGTTATCCACAAATTGTGGATATTAAAAATGATTATTATTAAATTTAAGCATAATAATTTACATAATTTAACTTTTTAAACCCAAAAAATAGAGTAGGAGGTTGAATATGAGAAGATTTTCGAGAATTAAATCTAGTGAAATTGGCCATACTCCTGGAACCTTACATGGTATAGAAAAAATGATTGATGCTGAAATTGAGCTGATTCAGTTTAATGAAGCCAGTGTCGAGCGGCAGAGCGTGGAAGAATTTTCGCTGGATTTACTGACAGCTGATCAGGTTAACTGGATTAATATTACAGGAATTCATGATGTAGAGCTGGTTAAGGAAGTGGGGAAAGCAATTAAGCTACATCCTTTAACTTTAGAAGATATTACAAATACCCGCCAGCGGCCTAAAAAAGAAGAATTTGATAATTATATTATTACAATTTTAGATATGCTTAGTTACCAGGGAGAATATATTCAGTCAGAACAGGTGAGTTTAATTCTGCTGGAAAACTCAGTGATTACTTTTCAGGAAGCTCACGGTGATGATTTTAATCCAGTTCGAGTTCGAATTGAAGAGAATAAAGGTCAGATAAGAAAAAAAGGAGCAGATTATTTATATTATTCTCTCTTAGATGCGATAGTAGATAATTATTTTCACATTTTAGAAAGAAATGAAGAGGTTTTAGAAGAGCTTGATGATCTTGTTGTAGCAGCCAAGACAGGTCCTGACACTCTGGAGATTATTCAGGATTTGAAACAGGAAATCATCTTTTTGCGCAAAACTATCTGGCCCCTTAATACGATTTTTGGCAATCTTTATCGGGTTGAGTCATCACTTTTATCTAAGGAAACTGACTATTATCTGCGTGATGTTTACGACCATATCGGTCAGTTGATGGATGAGATTGATGTTGGCCGAGATATGCTTTCCAACCTGCTGGATATCTACCTTTCAAATAAGAGCAACAAAATGAACGAAGTTATGCAGTTTTTAACTGTTATATCAACTATTTTTATCCCCCTAACTTTTATAGCTGGAGTATATGGAATGAATTTTAAATATATGCCGGAGCTGGAACAAAAAATAGCCTATCCTGCTGTGATGCTTTTGATGCTGGTGATTGCAGTAATCCAACTTGTTTATTTTAAGAGGAAAAAATGGCTCTAGATTTATTAGCAATTATTTCAGCAGCAGGAACAGGAGCGGTAACTGGCTATTTAACTAACAATCTGGCATTAAAGATGATTTTCAAAGAGTACGGCCCACTTGGGGGAGTGGTAATTAAAACCAAAGATGAATTTATTGACAGTATCTCCGAGCTTGTAGAAAGAGATTTGATTAACCATCATACTCTGGAGGAGGAGTTTTCGCGGCCGGATTTTAAGCAAAACTTTGCTCAAAGTTTAAGTGATTTTCTAAATGTTTATCTGGACCGGAGAACTAAGAAAAAAGTTTTAGTTGATATTCCAGCCTGGAAGGAAAACTATGGATTTCTGTCCTCACTGCTTGGTGATAGTGCAGTCGATCTGCTTCAGAAAAGCACGGAAAATCTGGAGTCAGAAAAATTGGAAAAGATAATTTCTCAATCAGAGCTTGAAAAGATAATTCAGCAGCTTTATCTTAAAAGCATAGATGAGGCAGAAAATCAAAATAGTTTAGAAAAAATCACGGTTGGAATTTATCAGGAAATAAAAGATAAAAGTCTGGACCAGCTTTTAAGCAGTGAAGTTCAGCTTGAGCTAAAAGATTTTATCAAAAAAGTGATCAGTTATTTTGATGAAAATTATCAGAATTTAGATCAGGCAGATAAATTAGAATTTAAAGAACAGCTCAAACAACTTTTTAACCTTGATTCCCTCACCGGCACTTTACTGAAGGAAATTAAAGAAATCAAACTTAGTGATCTTTTTAAAAGTGAAGAGGAGCTTGAGGAGTTACAACAGAATAAATTTCTGCAGCAGGCTTTGAGAG
>QBLP01000200.1 GCA_003070825.1 Halanaerobium sp.
ATATAAAAGAGAGAATCTCATATTTATTCATGAAAAAATAGTCCCACTGTATATTAACTATACAGCAGGACTATTCTCATAATTGCTATATTAAGACTGGACTTACTTAAGTTCTACAGTTGCTCCAGCTTCTTCTAATTTTTCTTTCATTTCTTCTGCATCTTCTTTAGCTAAACCTTCTTTAACATTACCAGGAGCGTCGTCAACAACAGCCTTAGCTTCTTTTAGGCCTAATCCTGTTAATTCACGAACTGCTTTGATAACTTTAATTTTCTTACCGCCAACATCAGCTAAGAAAACATCAAACTCAGATTTTTCTTCTTCTGCTGCGCCACCGGCTGCACCAGCACCACCAGCTACTGCTACAGGAGCAGCTGCACTTACACCAAACTTTTCTTCTAATTCTTCAACCAGCTCAGATAATTCTAAAACACTCATTTCCTCAATTGCACTAATAATTTCTTCTTTATTCATTATAATAATCCTCCTTAAATTTTTTTAAGCTTTCTCTTCTTTAATTTGATTTAATACCTGTACTAAGCCGCGGATATTACCCTGCAGCACGTTGACCAATCCAGATAGGGGTGCTTTCATACTTGCAAAAGCCTTTGCGAGAAGTTCTTCTCTGGATGGAATTTCCGCCAGGGATTCCACTTTTTCTTTACTTATAATTTCACCATTTAAAAGACCAGCTTTAATCTCTAAAACTTCATGATCTTTAGCGAATTCAACCAAAACTTTAGCAGGAGACACAGCATCATCTTCACCAAAGGCTATCGCTGTAGGTCCTGAAAAGTATTCTGTCATTTCTTCCATTTCAACATCATTAGCAGCAATAGTAGCCAGAGTATTTTTTACAACTTTAAACTCTACTCCCGCTTCTCTTAATTTGCTTCTTAATTCAGTCATTTCGGCAACATTTAAACCCAGATAATCTGTAATTACAAGTGATTTTGCACTACTAAATTTATCAGTAAGTTCTTTAACAACCGCTTCTTTTTCTGGTCTTGCCACATTTTCACCCCCTCAAAATATGAGCTTAACAATAAATCTTATCTAAAATGAAAAAACCTCCTGTAGACAGTCAGGAGGTATAAATGCAAAAATTAAATTTGCAGAAAGTTGCCCTCGGCAGGAAATTTAAGCATTGCGCCCCTGCTGTCTTCGGTAAGGTTATTTTCTTGTCTAAATAAATATAACACAAAAATCTTAACAGGTCAAACTTTTTTTATCTTCCAATAAAGGACATTGTAGCTGCTGGATCAATCTTTACTCCAGGACCCATTGTTGGTGAGATAGCTAAAGTTCTAAAGAATTTACCTTTAGCTGCTGCTGGACGTTCTTTTGCAAGAGTGTCCATGATTTTGTGGTAGTTGTTTAAAAGTTCTTCTTCTGTAAAAGAAGCTTTACCAATCGGTAAGTGAACAATACCAGTTTTATCAACACGGTATTCAAGCTTACCTGCTTTAAATTCAGCTACTGCTTTTTCTAATTCAAAAGTAACAGTACCTGCTTTAGGATTAGGCATTAAACCTTTAGGTCCTAAAACTCTACCCAGGCGGCCAACAACACTCATCATATCAGGTGTAGCAATAGCTAAATCAAAATCTAACCAGCCACCTTCAATTTTTTCTGCCAGTTCTTCGCCACCAACAAAATCTGCGCCAGCTTCTTCAGCTTCTTTGGCTTTTTCACCTTTAGCAAACACAACTAATGTTACTTCCTGACCTGTACCTTCCGGTAAAACAACAGTCCCTCTAATATTCTGATCAGCGTGCTTGGGATCTACTCCCAGTCTTGCTGAAAGCTCAATTGTTTCGTCAAAGTTTGCAGTCGCAAGTTCTTTAACTAATTCAAAAGCTTCTTTTGGGGCAAATAATTTTTCGCGATCGTATTTTTCTAAAGTTTCTGCATATCTTCTGCTTTTTGCCATTATTATTCCTCCTTTGTGGTATTAGCGGAATCTTCCTCCCACTGAATTACGTCTATTAATCATCTCGATTTGATTTTCTCAGTTTTCTAATAAAGTTAATTAATAAATTTACTCTACCAGAATTCCCATACTTCTTGCTGTACCTTCAATCATGCTCATTGCAGCTTCTAAACTACCTGCATTTAAGTCCTGCATTTTAGTTTCTGCAATCTTCTGCACTGCATCTTTACTTACAGTAGCCACTTTATTTACATTTGGTTCTCCAGAAGCAGTATCAATTCCTGCAGCCTGCTTTAATAATACAGCAGCCGGTGGAGTTTTAGTGATAAAATCAAAAGAACGATCCTGATATACTGTAATTTCTACCGGAATTAATGTTCCCTGATTATCTTTAGTCTTAGCATTAAAAGATTTACAGAATTCCATAATATTAACACCATGCTGTCCTAGTGCAGGACCTACAGGTGGTGCAGGGTTAGCCTGTCCTCCAGGAATCTGCAATTTAATTACTGTCATTACCTGTTTAGCCATTTAAAACACCCCTTTCTTCAAAATAATTATCTATTTGAAAAGATAAACTAATGTTTCTCAAATTGATCAAACTCTAATTCAACTGGAGTTTCACGTCCAAACATCGAAACAAGGATTTTTGCCTTACCCTGTTCAGGATGAATTTCTTTAATAACTCCATCGAAATCTTCAAATGGACCATCTTTTACAGTTACCTGGTCGCCAACTTCAAAATCAACGGAAACTTTTTTAGCTTTTTCACCCATGCTGCTTAAGATAGCATCGACTTCTGCTTTTTCTACAGGAAGTGGTTTGGTTCCTCCACTGACAAAGCCAATTACTCCGGGTGTGTTTTTAACAACATACCAGGACTTATCATTCATATCCATCTGCAGTAATATATATCCAGGAAAAATTCTTTTCTTTACTACTTCATCTTTCCCTTTTTTCTTTTCAATCTTTTCTTCAGTTGGAACTAGAATTCTAAAAATACTGTCTTCCATACCTGTACTGGCTATTCTTTTTTCAAGATTTGCCTTAACTTTTCTTTCATGTCCCGAATATGTATGGACAACATACCAGGGAATATCTTCTCTTGCTTTTTCTAACTCTTCATTTAACTTACTTTCTTCACTCATATTTAAGGATTCTCTAAAGAATCCTCACCTCCTCAATTACGAAATTAATGGAGTAATTATATTAGCCAGTGCCAGATCTATTAAACCAATAAATGATATCAAAGCAATTACTGTAACAATTACAACTAGTGTATTTGAAGTAATTTCTTCTTTGTTTGGCCAGTTCACTTTTTTTAGTTCAGATTTAACTGACTTAAAAAACTTGGCTGTTTTACCAAAAAACCCGAGTTCTTTTGCCATCTTTAAATCACTTCCTCAGCTAAAGTATTAATGATTCTACTTTGTTTCACGATGGAGGGTATGCTCCTTGCAAAACTTACAATATTTTTTTAATTCCAGTCTATCACGAGTATTCTTTTTATTTTTTTTGGTAGAATAATTGCGGTTTTTGCATTCTGTACATTCAAGTGTAATAATTTCTCTCACCGTAAATCCACCTCCTCAATCAAACAGATACTGCTTGAAAAACTTATATTAAGAGGTTTTAATTGTTCTCCCTCTTGAGTTTGCCTAATTTTTTTCTGATTCTTAACCTTAATTAATTTACCATATTTAAAGACTAATGTCAATGTTTTTTTAGAAAAAAAGCATGTGCAGTTTAGTTCTGCACATGCCTATGGAATTAAATTTAAGTTTTAATAACTTAATGTAACAAGCATTTATTGTACTTACTCAATAATTTCAGTTACAACTCCAGCTCCTACTGTGTGACCACCTTCACGGATCGCAAAACGTAGTCCTTCTTCCATAGCTATTGGAGTAATTAACTCTCCTGTCATCTCAATGTTATCTCCAGGCATTACCATGTCTACTCCTTCTGGTAAC
>QBLP01000201.1 GCA_003070825.1 Halanaerobium sp.
GCAGATATCGGGGATGAACAGAGCATTGAACAGAGCTTAAGTACATTTTCTTCTCATATGCACAGGATCAGAGAGTTTCTGGCAGAATCAGATGATTCAACTCTGGTTTTAATGGATGAGCTTGGAGTTGGTACTGATCCGGAAGAAGGAGCAGCACTTGGTATTTCTATTTTGGAAAAACTCCAGCAAAAAAATGCAATTACCATTGCCACTACCCACTACAGTCAGCTGAAAAGCTATGCCTATACAACTGACCGGGTAGAAAATGCTTCGGTTGAATTCGATCTTGAAACTTTAAAACCAACCTATAAATTGATCATGGGTGTCCCCGGGGGCTCCAATGCCTTTGAGATTGCCCTCAGACTTGGTATTCCGCAGGAGATAATCGATCGTGCCCGAACACTTTTAAGTGAAGAAGAAATAAAAGTTGAGGATATTATCAATGAATTAAATCAGGAGCGCAACCGCTACCAGAAACTGCGGCAGGAAATGGAAGAATACCGCAATCACGAAAAAGAGCTGAAAGAAAAATACGAAAAGATGATCGAAGAACAGCAGGAAAAACACGATAAAGAGATGAAGGCTGCCCGCGAAGAAGCGGAAGCAATTGTCGAAGAAACTAAAAAAGAGGCCAGACGGATAATTTCTGATCTGAAGCAGAAGGATTATAACCAGCGCTCGGAGGTTGACCGGGCTCAGACATCTGCCAACCAGGAATTAAAAGAATTAAGTCAGATTTTAGAAACAGAAAATGAAAAAGAAAGAGAAAAGGTATCTGCAGCAGATTTTGAAGTTGGTGATCAGGTTAGAGTCCGCAGCATTGGCCGTAAGGGAGAAATTACTGCCCTTGATCAGGATAAGAAGGAAGCTCAGATTCAGGCAGGAATTATGCAGGTTACTGCTTCCCTGGCCGATCTGGTTAAGGTGGATATTCCTGAGGATAACGAAGAAAAACAGCTTAAAAATTACAGAGTGCAGAAATCTCAGCATGTTTCTCCCAAACTCGATCTCAGAGGCGAAAGGTATGAAGCTGCCCAGTATAAGGTAGATAAATACCTTGATGATGCATTTCTGGCCGGCTTAAATGAGGTAGAAATAGTCCACGGCAAAGGAACCGGTGCCCTGCGTCAGGCAGTAGAAGAGGTGCTGGAAAAGAACTCTCATGTTGAAGATTACCGTCTCGGCAGACAAAAAGAGGGCGGTATGGGAGTAACAATTGTTAAAATTAAATAAGCTTATTAATTAGCAAAAGGGATTTCTCCTAAGTTTAGGAGAAATCCCTTTTGGATAAATTAATCTTTTAATCATTAGTCATTACCGAATATGTCAAAAAGGCTTCTAATCGGATCCTTTTCTTCTTCAGTTTCAGCATCTGAAGCTGAATCCTGCTTTTGACTTACTGCTGAATTAGAGGGGTGAAGGTTGCAGTATCGATCAGGTTTAGTTTCATAAGTTGGATTTCCATTCCGCTGTATCTTGGGAAACCCATATTCATGATCTATCTTCTGTACTGGTTCCCCGGCTGAGACAGTGTAAGTACCTCGCACAAGCTCTTCAGAATTTTTATTAGCATTTTGTTCTTTAAATAATTTCTGAGTAGGTCCAATTCTGATGCCAGAATCAGAGATATAATGTCTTTCTTCTACCTGATCTTTCGGACAATTTACTGTTGCAAGCAGACCACTTTTGCGGTCAACACGAACTGTTTCGACAGGACCGTGCAGACTTTCTTTTTTAGTGGGTTCAGTACCTTTGATATAAGGCAGCACATCAATTCTTGGCGAATATTGATTAGGGCGCAGTCCAGTATAAGGTCCAACATCAACCTGTATAATATTATCCGGCATTTGAAAATTAATTACCGGCATACCTTTGACAGCTTCTCGCATATAATCTCCCCAGATCTGGGCCGCCTCACCACTTCCAACAGTTTTAACATCATATTCCATTGAGCGGTTGCTGTCTTCACCAATCCAGACACTTGTTGCAATTTGAGAAGTGAAGCCGACAAACCAGGCATCTGTATAATCATTAGTTGTACCTGTTTTCCCCCCCACATCGCGGTTCATTTGAGCCCGGCGACCTGTTCCATTATCAACAACACTTTTTAACATCGATTTAATTAAATAACTATTTTCTTGAGACATAACAACTTTACTTTTAGGCTGTGCTTCATAGATTAAATTATCATGTTTGTCATAAACTTTAGTAATTGCATGTGGTTCAGAATAGATTCCTTTATTTGCAAAAACGCTGTAAGCTGCAGCCATTTCAATAGGGGTAACTCCCCGATTTAAGCCTCCCAGGGCCAGGGAATAGTGGTCAGCAAGGCTGTCATTTTTTGTTAGGGTTGAAATACCAAGCTTTTCTGTAAAATCGATGACATTTTTAACACCAACATCTTTAATTAGTTTAACAGCGGCAACATTAACCGAATTGGTTAAGGCAGTGTTCAAGTTAATCAAACCTCGATAGCGATCACCATAATTTCTAGGCCAGATATTCAAATCACTTCCTTTACCGCTTTCGGAAGCCAGCATAGGTAAGTCATTAATTATACTTCCTGTTGTATACCCACCCTCAATTAGAGCAGTAGAATAGACAAATGGTTTAAAAGCTGAACCCGGCTGACGAACAGCCTGATAGGCTCGGTTAAATTGGTCAGTTCCTCGACCACCAATCATTGCCCTAATGG
This sequence comes from Halanaerobium sp., assembly GCA_003070825.1. Taxonomy (GTDB): domain Bacteria; phylum Bacillota; class Halanaerobiia; order Halanaerobiales; family Halanaerobiaceae; genus Halanaerobium. The sequence goes on from QBLP01000201.1 coordinate 2,696, forward strand.
CACCATTATTTACATCTAAGCTAACCAAAGAGAGCTGAGGCTGTAATTTTTCGCTCTGATTGCTCTGAAAAGAAGGAATAAAGCCATTTTCAATCTTATTTTTAATTGTCTGTTCTGCTAATACCTGCATTTTGCGATCTAAAGTGGTATGTACTTTTAATCCCCCACTGTAGACCATTGAAGCCCCAAAACGATCAATTAATTGATCTCTAACGTATAAAGTGAAATAATGAGCTATATCTTCCTCAGTTTCTTCTACAGTCCCTAAATTTAATTCAGCATTTTTTGCCTGCTGCATTTCACTTTTGGTAATATATCCCAGTTCATACATTCTGTCTAAAACAACATTTCTTCTTCTAATTGCCCGTTCTGGATAACGCAGAGGAGTATAATTATTCGGCGACTGCGGTAAACCAGCAATTAGAGCTGATTCTGCTAGATCCAGTTCCCAGACATGTTTACCAAAATATTGCAGAGAAGCTGTTTCAACTCCATAAGCACTGTGACCTAAAAATATTTCATTTAGATACATTTCTAAAATCTCAGATTTGGTATATAGTCGTTCAAACTGGATTGCCAGATATGCTTCCTTAATTTTACGCAGATAATTTTTATCAAGAGTTAAAAAAGCATTCCTTGCCAGCTGCTGGGTAATTGTACTTGCTCCCTGATCAGTCAGATCTCCCTTCATTATATTATTGATCATTGCTCGACCAATTCCCCAGAAATCAATACCGTGGTGTACATAAAATTTAGTATCTTCAATCGCTACTATTGCATTTTTCAAATTTTCCGGCATTCTTTCCAGGGGAACATAAACTCTATTTTCCTTAAATAATTTTGTTAAAAGTTCACCTTCTGAATCATAAATTAAAGTTGCTTCGCTTGAACCTTTATAACCACTAATATCAGGAGTGTCCTGAATAATCCAGGTGACAGCACCCAGGATAGCGCCTGTTCCCAGGGCAAAAATTAATAAAAAAGATATTAAAAAGATTGCCTTAGTTTTTTTCTTCATTAGTTAACCTCCCGTCAATAAAATATTATAACATAAAACAGCTGTTTATGGTAGCCCTTGTTAGTAATTAATCTATCTGTTATAATTAAATGACAAAGGATACAGGAGGTGAAGTACCTGTTGCCTGAAATATGGTACAGGTGTTTTTTATGGAAATTAATGAACAGTTAAAGATACTTAAA
>QBLP01000202.1 GCA_003070825.1 Halanaerobium sp.
ACCTGATTGGTTTTAGTCTGATTATAAATCTAAAGTGGATTGTAATGGCTGGAATTTCTTTTTTTAGTTTAATGTTTATTAGAAAAGCAGTTTTTAAGGTTTATTATTTAAAACTGGGTTATTATCTTTTTTTAATTTTTATCTTTTTACCATTTTCCTGGTTTCAATCCGGTGGGAGTAATAATAACAGTCTTTCCTACATATTTTTGATTTTGATTTCAATAACTTTTTTGTTCAAGCGCTTTCAATTAAGAAACAACCTGATTTTTAGCTTAGTAGCTGTATTTATGTTAATGTTCTCTTTAGAATATTTTTACCCTGAGCTTTTGATTTCTCACAGTGAAGAATCTCAATTTTATGATAAACTTGTTCAGACTCCAATTGTGTTATTGGCTTCTTATCTTTTGTTACTGCAGTTTGCCAATGCCTACAACCAGGAAAAAAGCAAGCTTGGTCTTTCAACTAAAAAACTCCGTCTGGCAAACCAAAAATTAAAAAATCTGGCAAATCGTGACCCTCTAACTAAAAAATATAACCGCCGGGCATTTGACCAGGAAATCAGAAATATTTTTAAAGAACAGCAGCATCTGGATAAAGCGATAACCTTAATTTTATTTGATATAGATAATTTTAAAGAAATCAATGATAATTATGGGCATGATATAGGAGATCAGGTTTTAATAAAGCTGACCGCTGAACTGGAAAAGACTTTGCCGGATAATTCTCTAATTTCACGCTGGGGTGGTGATGAGTTTGCAGTGATCTGTTATAAAAATGAAGTTGAAGCTCAAAAAAATCTGGATACTTATTATCAAAATGTCGAAAAGCTCAGCCAGAGAATGGATATTTCAATTACTGTTAGTGCTGGACTGAGCAGACTAAAAAAAGGTGATCAAATTCAGCCTTTATTCAAACGAGTAGATGATATTTTATATAAATCCAAAGAGGATGGTAAAGCAAGATATACAGTTGCCTGATCCGCTTAAATTAATAAAATTAACTAAAAATTTAGAATTTGATTTGAAAAAAATAGGAAATTATTTAAAATTGTTCGAAAATTAGCTTGACAAAGCAAAAAGCATGTACTATACTTATATTACCTTCTGGGACCGCTCCCGGGAATAAACTAAATCCTTTTAGTTGAAAAGTGAGGCAAATAATGAAAAATAAAAATATTGATATCTATAAGATTGCTGATGAGGCAGGTGTTTCTAAGAGTACTGTTTCCAGAGTAATCAATAACAAAGCTGGAGTTAAAGATTCAACTCGCAAAAAGGTTTCAAAAGTAATTAAGGATCTAAATTACAAACCAAACAGTTCAGCCAAAGGGCTGGCCAGTAAAAAAACTCAAACAATTGGTCTCGTAATTTCAGATATAACTGATCCTTTTTTTGCAATGTTTGTTAAGGGAGCTGAAAGAAAGGCTATGGAAGCCAACTACAATATGATGTTGGCCAATAGTCACTGGGTAGTTGAAGAAGAATTAAAGTGTATCCAGATGTTCGAAGAAGGACGAGTTGATGGAATTTTAATGATCAGTGGTGGTAGTGAAAAAAGACTTGATAGTTATTTAAACAACTTAGCAACTCATAATCTCGATATTGTAGTTGTTGATCGAAAAATAGAAAATGAAAAAATACCCAAGTTGAATGCTGATAATGTAGATGCCGGTTACAGGGCTACAAAATATTTAATAGATCTGGGTCATAAAAGAATTGCTCATATTAAGGGTGAAGATGTTGCTTCTTCTGATGCTTCTAGAGATAGAGTCAAAGGCTACCAAAAAGCACTTGCAGAGGCAGGGATTAAAGATGAGATAATTTATCCCGGTTATTTTGCCCGAGAAGAAGCCAATCAGGCTACTAAAAAGCTGATGACTGAACATCCTGAAGTAACAGCTATTTTTTATTCTTCAGATATGATGGCTATTGGAGGTCTTAAAGCTCTAAAGAGTATGGAGCTGAGAGTGCCCCAAGATGTTTCAATTATTGGAATTGATGGTATAGAAATGGCTGCTTTAATGGATCCACCGATAACTACTCTGGCACAGCCTGCTTTTGAGATGGGTTACCTGGGGATGGAGAAATTAATTAAGAAATTAAATGGAGAAGCCAGCAATTCGCATACTGAAGATGTAATTTTTCAGATGGAATTAATTGAAAGAGATTCCACCAGCAAGTTAGATTAATATTGTTTGATATATAATTTTACTATAAGAGTAAAATTATATTTTTTAATAGATTTGGGAGCACTCCCGAAAAGCTTTTAGTAAGTTTTATCAATTAACTGATTAATAATTTTAAGAGAGCTCTTAAGCTAAGCAGATAATCAGTGGTAAAATAAAACTAAATCTCTCCTATTATAGAGGGACCGCTCCCGGTATTTAGAATAATCATAAGTTATATAAGGCTCAAAATGAGCAGCGTTTATATTAAAAGATTCATAAAAACATAATTATTAGGAGGAAGAAAATTGAAGAGAAAAAGTATTTTTAGTTTAGTTGTAATGGCAGCAGTTATTGGTGTTTTATTGTTTAGTGCCTCTGCTTCAGTAATGGCGCAGGACGAAGAGGTAACAATTACAGTTGGTACCTGGGCTGATGAGTCTTTTGAAGCAGCAGTAGAACTATTTAATGACAAATATCCAAACATTAATGTTGAGCTTCAGTTAGCAGCAATTGAAGACCACCATGATAATTTACTGACTAGATTAGCTGCCGGTGGAGAAGTTCCCGATGTAGCTTATTTAGAAGATCAGTATATTTCAACTTTAGCTGCGAGAGGTGGTTTTGTTGATTTAAGTCAGGAGCCATATAATGGAGATCAGTATAAAGACAAGCTAGTGGGTTATCCATTTGCTCAGGCAACTACTCAGGACGGACAATTAGTAGCAATGCCAACTGATGTTGCTCCAGGAACAATTTTTTACAGACATGATCGTTTAGAAGAACTTGGTGTTGATATCGAGGACATCAAGACTTTCGAAGACTGGATTGAAGTTGGAAAGAAATTTACAGAATCCGGTGAAAACAGATGGTTAATCGGTGATGTTGCCAATATCTACACAATGATGGTTAACGGCAGCAGCACAGATAGATTCTTTAATGAAAACGGAGAATTAGTTATTAATTCCCCTCGCTTTTTGAAAGCCTTCAGAACAGCAAAAGAAGTTAGAGATATGGGCTTAGATGCAGAGATTTCTGAGTGGACAAACGAATGGTTTACTGTTTTAAGAGAAGGTCAGGTTTTAATGCAGCCCTCAGGTGCCTGGTTGGGCGGCCACTTAAAAGAGTGGATTGCACCTGAAACAGCAGGTAAGTGGAGAGTTACTTCTTTCCCAGAAGGATATGACGGACCTTGGGGTGGATCTTTTGCTGGTATTCCTAAATCATCTGACAACAAGGAAGCAGCCTGGAAGTTCATCGAATTTATGGCTACTGATAGAGCTGTTCAGTGGAGCAACTTTAGAATAGCTGATATGTTCCCAACTATCGAAGATCTTTATGACCACGAAGCATTTGCAGAAGAAATTGACTTCTATGGTGGACAGAAAGCTAGACTTGTCTGGAAAGAAACAATCCTGAATATTCCTGCTATCAACACCAATCAGCATGATTCATTTGTAATGGATATGATGGGTAATGCTTTAGGAGAAGTATTAGAAGGAAATAAAACTCCAGAAGAAGCACTTAATGAAACTGAAACATTAATCGAAAGAAGAATTAGAAGATAATTATAACTATAATTAAAAAGGGGCTTGCATGCAGGCCCCTTTTTATTAATCAATAATTAAGGAGCATTAAAATGAGACTAAAGAAAAAACACGCACCCTACGTATTTATTTCACCATTTTTCATCTTATTTTTTATTTTTGGAGC
>QBLP01000203.1 GCA_003070825.1 Halanaerobium sp.
CTAAAATTAGATTGTTCAGAACAACAAATAATTTTTCTTTATTGAGATCTGCCGCTTTTAATTCTTCAATAATTTTATTTACTGTTTCTAAAACATCTTCTTTACTGCCTCTTTTTAAGACTGCCTCCAAATCAATTCGGTCCATTATCAGAGACTGATGCTGAAAAAACTGATCATCAATCAACCAGTTATAAATTGTATCAAGTTTATTTTCATTAATATAACTGGAAATCTCGCCTCTTAAAACAGCAAGCCGCTGTTCATTATCTTTTTCTTTAATCAGCTCTTCTTTCGCCTTGTTGACAACTTCTAAGAGTTTTTTTGAACGAAAGGGCTTTAATAAGTAATCATTAACCCCAAAACGGATCGATTTTTGGGCATATTCAAACTCAGCATAGCCTGAAATCACAATCACTTTTAAATGACTGCCACTTCTCTTTGCTTCTTCGATCAAATTCATTCCACTCAATTTGGGCATCTGGATATCAGTGACCAGAATGTCTATCCCCTTTTCCATAATGATCTTTAAAGCCTCTTCTCCGTTGGCTGCAGCAAAAATCTGATAGCCTTCAGCTTTCCAGTCTGTATTATTAATCAATTTTTTTCTAATCGGTTTTTCATCATCAACCAGCAGTAATTTAAAGTCCAAATTACTTTCCTCCTCTCTGATCAATCCTAATAATCACAGTAGTTTTCTCACCTTGATCACTTTCAACCCTCAGGCCAGAACTGCCTCCGTACATTAATTTTAAGCGCTGATCCACATTGCGCAGGCCAAAATATTTCTGCTGATCATCAGTTTCCAGTCTGCCAGTTAAAATTTTATTTATCTCATCTACCTTTGCAGCGGGAATACCAACTCCATTATCTACAATTTTAAAATATATATTCTTATTTTCCCGGTAGCCTTTTACAATAACCAGTCCTTTCTTCTCAGACGGTAGCAAACCGTGGTAAATAGCATTTTCAACAATCGGCTGCAGGATTAATTTTGGAATATGCTTATCCATTATTTCGTGATCTTCAACATCAATGATATATTCATATTCTTCTCCATGCCGAAACTGCTGAATAAAAAGATAATTTTTTACATGTTTAATTTCATTTCTAATTAAGACCATTTCTTTACCGTGGCTTAAACTGAGGCGGAAAAACTTACCAAGAGCCTCAACCATATGAGTTGCCCTGTCAAAATCTTTGTTTTCTAAAAGTCCAATTATTAGATCCAGAGTATTATAAATAAAGTGAGGTTTGATCTGATTATCAAGACTCTCCATTTCCAGTTTTCTAAGCAGCTTTTGCTCTCTAACATTTTGTTCCATTAATTTATTAATCCGCCTGATCATCTTATTAAAACTCTGACCCAGCTCAGCTATTTCATCATTACCACTCGTATCAATTTTAACTGACAGGTCATTTTCGGAAGCCCGATGAGTTAACTCCTGCAGCTTCTGGATTGGCCTCGAAAGTGAGGATGATAAATAAATGGTCAACAAAATAATAATTAAGAGTACCACTAAAGTCATATATAATGTAATGTCAGTTATATAATTCAACTCTGCTTCTACCTCATCTGCCGAGGCCATACTAATTATATACCAGCCAGTTGCATAGGAAAAAGTAGAAGTCAAAATATACTGTTCTCCATTTAGATTAAGCTTGCGGTCCGGAAAACCGGCATTATACAAGAGACTCCTCTGCCCTATCAGTTCCTGGTTAGGGTGATAGATGATATCGCCATTCTGATCCGCAATTAAAAAGTAACTTTTTTCTCCCAGATTAAAATCGGTTAAATTTGCCAGTACATCCAGATCAATATCTGCAGAAATTAAAACATTTTCCTCGGCAATTTCGGGATAATATGAACTGACAATAGTAATTACTTCCTGCTGCAAATAATTTGTATAGGGAGAAGTAAAAGATATCTCTCCACTTGAATCAGAATACATCCTGTCTCTAAAATTTTCCAAATCAATATTATAAATCCCATAACTGCTGATTCTGCGTCCATCCTGAAAGGTTATTGCAATATCTTCCAGTCCGGGCTTCATCTGTTTTAAATTATTAAAATCCTCCCAGATTCTAAAAGCATACTTCCTGTTATTTCTAAAATCATTGGCCTGGGTTAGTTTTATAAATTGATTAATATAAAAATCCTGTTCTCTGCTTAAAAAAGTTTCAATCTCACTAATATAGTCTTCCAGATCTCTTTCCATTCTATTTACCATTTCCTGTGAGTAAGCACTAATTCGATCATTAATTGCCCCCCGATAAATATTAAAAGAAAGCAGCCCGGATAATAAAATTGGCAGCAGACCAATTATCAGAAAAGAAATAATTAGTTTTGTTCTGATCGTATGAATCTCTATTTTTTTGAATAATTTTTTGAAAAGATTATTAAACATTAAATTTCCACCTTATTTAACCCTCCAGGGTCGATGAGTTTGCAAAAGCCGCTCTAAATTATCATCATCAGCAACTTCTACGCCAGTTTCAATATATTCTCTCGGTTCAACTCCATATTTTATATAGTTATATAATGTAGAAAGACCTTTAGAACCCATTGTGGCCATATCCTGACCAACTAAATACTGCAGCAGTCCTCTTTCCTGTAGTAAGAGAGCATCATAAAAGATATCTATACCTACAGCAACTCCTCCGTTTGCGGCCCACTTCTGAAAATTAGGCAGAGCCTCTGCCGGTACATAAAAAGGCCAGCCGCCGACAAAAAATATAATATCAATGTCAGGATTTTGCTGTAAATACTGTTCCAGCAGTTCCACCGAAAGGTTAACACTGTCCTGATTTTCAACTATATCCTGCACTCTAATATTTGTGGCTTCAACAGTGTCCAGAAAGCCTTCAATCCGACTGTCGAGATTAAGAGCACCCCGGACACCTGTCATAATCATAGTATCCAGATTTTTCTCCTGCTGCCTGTAATCAATGTTTTTGTTTTCTAAAACTTTAAGTAAACCTTCTGCAGTAACTCTGCCCGCCTCATAATTATCAATCCCAATATGAAAAAGGCGCTTACTATCAGGAGCATCTGCATCAAATGTTGCTACTGCAATTCCTGCCTCTATAGCTCTGTTAATTACATCTATATATTCAGGTGTATTATTGACACTTACCACCATTCCATCCACTTTTCTGACAATCAAGCTCTCAATTATTTTTATCTGTGCTTCCTCATTGTAGACAAAAGGAGCAACCCACTCAATATTAATTCCAAGGTCAATGGCTTTTTCCTGGGCATGTTCAAAAGCATCTAAAAAAATTGGATTGTCAAGTGACCGCGGAACATAAGCAATAGTAATTTCTTCATCATCTTCATTTGCCTGAATATTTTCTGCTCCAGCTGCAGAAGTCAAAAGCGCCGGAAGAATTATAATTACAACTAATACAAATAAAAGCCTGTTTTTTTGAGCAAACAAATTTTTCACCTCGCTTATTTCTTAGCTATCAAAAAATTTCAAAAATTTAATAGCACATAAAAAAAGACCCGATAAAGGCCTTTTATCTTTAACGCGTTCTATGCCATCAGATTAATATTTTGGCCTCTGCCCGGTCCGGCAGCTCTAGCCTGCTGCACAGCCTGGGAGGTTTCCTGCATACCTTCAACAAGTTTAGAGACCTGATCAGCACTCTGACCCATTGCCTGCCTCATCCCGGAAATGCTCAAAGCCTGCTGAACACTTGCTATCTGATTTTGCATTGCAGCATTTATACTGCTCATTATATCAACTCCCTTGAGAATTAACCTTAATTAAACTAGTCAGTATTTTAATAATAGCAGATTCCAGGCCTTTTTTCCACTATTTTGAGTAATTAATTAAATAAAGCAGGTAATTTGAGTACTTTTGTACAATT
>QBLP01000023.1 GCA_003070825.1 Halanaerobium sp.
GTATCGTAGTTGCTGCTCCGCTTTCATCAGCAGTAATTTTATATTTAAATAATTTAAACATTTTAGAAATCCTGAATGCCCAGTATTTGCCCGGTTTTGCTTCTTTTGTTCAGGATTATCTATTCATTTTTCTGCTGAGTGCGGTCCTGGGCAAGATAATGGAAGACTCAGATGATGCAACTGCAATTGGAGAATTTGTGCTTGATGTACTTTCACACCGCTATGCAGCTGTAGGTATCTTTTTTGCCAGTGTACTGCTTTCAATTGGTGGAATTTCAGCTTTTGTCTTAATTTTTACCATCTATCCAATTGCAAAAAAAGTTTTTGAAGAAGCCGGTCTGCCCAAATCACTGATCATCGCTTCTATTGCCGGGGGGAATGTAATAGTTGGCCTTTCTCTGCCGGGCAGTCCCCAGGTACATAATTTAATCATGATGGATTATTTAAATACTTCCGCCCTTGCCGGATTTGGCCTGGGACTGGCGGGGATTTCGGCTGGTTCAGCGGCTGCAATTGCTTACTTGAGATACAGGAGCAGGTCAATGTTAGCTGAAAGTAGTAATTTAAATGACAGTATTTTAAAAAAGCCGGATTTAACTAAACTTTTTAATTTTTTAACAGCGATGCTGCCGCTTTTAGTTGTCTTTATTGTGCTGGCAGTATTTTCAAAACCGCCTGTAGTTGCTTTACTGCTGGGGGTTGTACTTTCAATCATAAAAAATATTAGAAAGATTGATCTCTTAGAAATTTTAAATGACAGCATCTCCAATGCAGTCTTACCACTGATGTTTGCTGCTTCGGCGATGGGCTTCGGGCAGGTAATTTCATCCCTGCCGGTTTTTAAAGATTTTCTGCAGACCCTCTTAAATCTGCCTTTAAATCCCTATCTGCTGACCGGAATTATCACAAATATTGCTGCTGGTCTTTTAGGTAGTGCATCCGGGGGAATGCTTTTAACTTTAAGTACAGTTGGCGAAAACATTGTCCAGATGGTGGATCCAGAAAAATTGCACCGACTTATAATTATTGCCTCAACTGGCCTGGATACTCTGCCCCATAACAGTGCCTATCTGGCGATGCTGGCTTATACAGGTCTTAAATTTAAGGAAACATATTTTGATTATTTTATGGTAACGGTTTTGGCAACTCTGCTTTCTTTTGCAGTTGCTTTAATCTATGCACTGAGTTTTTAGGATAGAGGAAATCAAGCTGGAAGGGAGAGATTCAATTGCCGCTGACTAAAATTTTACTTATTCTGGCTGCCGGAATCTCAGCTGGATTTATCAATACAATGGCCGGAGGAGGTTCTTTGATTACTCTACCTATCTTAATTTTTTTAGGTCTGCCAGCCGCTGTAGCTAATGGGAGCAATCGGGTAGCCTTACTGGTTGAAAATATCACAGCTGTTATTAATTTTAGAGATAAAGGCTATTTTGATTATCAATTTGGCCTGATTCTTGCCTTACCGGCTGTAATTGGCTCTTTAATCGGAGCCCGGATAGCAGTTTCAATTTCTGAGCAGTTTTTTAATCAGCTTCTGGCAGTAATTATGCTGCTTATGTTAGTTTTTATACTCTGGAATCCGCTAAAAAATCTAAAGCTTAATCAGAAAGAACTAAGCAGCAGCCGAAAAATAACTGCAGGTTTTGTGTTTTTTTTGATTGGAATTTATGGAGGTTTTATTCAGGCTGGAGTAGGGATTATAATCATTGCAGCTCTTTCAGTTTTAACGGGTTTTTCCCTGGTCAAAATTAACAGCCTTAAAGTTTTTGTGGTTGCGATCTATATTTTTTCTTCACTCAGCATTTTTATTTTTAACGGTAAGGTTGACTGGATAACAGCTCTGATTTTAGCACTCGGAAATGGCACCGGAAGTTATCTGGCCAGCACGTTAGCGGTAGATAAAGGAGAAAAATTGGTTAAAGCTGTTTTAACAGCTGCTGTTTCTCTTATGGCTCTATATTTATTTTACATAAGTTTTTAATAATTAGAAATATAAAGTTTTTAAACTATATAATAACTAAAACCAGAGGAGTGAGCAAAATGAAATATCCGGAAGCCACAGTAGGTGCTGTTATTTTGAATCCAGAAAACAGAGTTCTGATCTGCAAATCAAATAAATGGCAGCAAAAATATGTAATCCCCGGCGGTCATATTGAAGCAGGAGAGAAAATGGAAGAGGCCTTAGTGAGAGAGGTTAAAGAAGAAACAGGGCTTGAAATTTATGATATTGAACTGCTTGGAATCACAGAAAGTATTTATTCTGAGTCTTTTCAAAATCAGAAACATTTCCTTTTTGTTGATTTTATCTGTCGCAGTGATTCTACAAAAGTTGAGTTAAATCATGAGGCCCAGTCCTATCAATGGATTGAGCTCAGCGAAATTGAAGCTTATGACCTGGAAGAATTCACTGCCAGCTTATTAAAAGAGCTGCGGCGGGGAAAGGATTCTAACTACAGACAGGATATATTATACGGTTTATAATCTAAAACAGTAAAATAATAATAGACTAGAAAAGAACGGAATGATTTTAATGAATAAAATTGAAATAAAAAATAAGATAAAAAAATCAATTGAGATGCCTGAGCGGAAGGCTGAGACAAGAGAACTTTTTCTATTTTTTGGCCTTCCAGGCAGCGGTAAATCAACACTGGCGGAAGAGCTTTATCAGCGAAACAAAAAAGAAAGTATCTATCTGGCAGCTGATCAGATAGCTTTAGAATATAATCTGGACCAATCAGATAACTATCACTGGACCTTTGAAATTTTTAATGAGCTAATTGAATACTATCTTAAATCCGGTTATTCAGTCATCGCTGATGCCAATCTTGATAAATATGAGATTCGAAAAGAATATTATCAGCTGGCTGAAAACTGTGGCGCAGAGTTAAAGCTCTTTTATCTAAAGACAAACCTGGCTGAAATTAAAAAAAGACAGCAGCAGCGAAATCAGCTTGCAGAGGCTGAACTGCGCTCGGCAGGCTTGTACAGCCACAATCAGGAAGAAATAAAAAACTATCTAGAGGAGCTTGAGCTACCTCGTGAATCAGAAAAAGTTTATCTAATTGACGGGAATTTTGATTTTGCAGAGCAGCTTGACTGCTGGCAAGAGGTAGAAGAGGAAGCTTTATTTGATTATTTGGACGCTGTCCGCAGCAGTCTGGCTCAAAATTCTAACCCGGAAAAAGCAGAGGGAATGGAAGGCTACATGCGGGATCAGTTTCCTTTCTACGGTCTGCAGGCAGCTGAGAGGCGAAAAACTTTAAGAAAATATATGAGGCAGGATCAGCGGCCTAAATTAAGGCAGCTAAAAACTGCAGTCAAAAAGCTCTGGCAGCTGCCGGAAAGAGAATTTCAGTATTTTGCTCAGGAGCTGATTCTAAAGTATAAGAAAGATTATAGCAAAGATATGATAGATCTCTTTGAATACATGCTGACCAATAAATCCTGGTGGGATACTGTGGATCAGATAGCAAAAAAATCTGTGGGAGAATATTTTCAGCTTTTTCCTGAAGAAAGAGATCCCAAGCTTATGAAATGGCTGGAAAGCGGCAATATCTGGCTGCAGCGGACCGCTTTACTGTTTCAGCTGGGCTATAAGGAAGAAACAGATGCTCAGCTTTTATTTGACCTGATTGAAAAGTTAAGAGATATCGATGAATTTTTTATTCAAAAGGCAATTGGCTGGGCTTTACGAGAATATTCTAAACTGGAACCGCTGGCAGTGGTTAAATTTTCAAATACTCATCAGCTTTCAGCGCTAGCAGAAAGAGAAGCCTTAAAAGTTGTTAAAAGAAATAAATAGTCTTAAAAGCAGTCACCTTGAGGATATTGGCATTAAAAAGCCATTGATTTAATTCCAAAAGGTGATTTTTTATTTTTTAATCTTGACAAAACAAATGGGTTTAGTTATAATTAATAACGATTGAGCTTGATAATCAGTCTCAATTAATAATTTTTATTAGTGATAAATATTGGATTCATAAAATCACTAAGTAAATCTAAAGGAGGATTTATTTTGTTAAATAAAAAGAATTACATAGCTGTTCTGGTAATGGCTTTGGTGTTAATTTTAAGTATTTCGGTGATGGCAGAAACAAGGGTTGTAGAGCATGCAATGGGAAAAACTGAAATTGAGGGCACTCCCCAAAGAGTTGTAACCCTTTATCAGGGTGCCAGTGATGCTGCTCATGCCCTTGACATACCCCTGGTTGGTATTGTAGAATCCTGGGTAGAAAAACCTGTCTATAAATATCTGCGGGATGACCTGAGTGATGTTAAACAGGTTGGACTGGAAACTCAGCCCAATCTTGAAGAAATCAGTAAATTAAATCCTGATTTAATTATTGCTTCTAAGATGAGGCACGAGGATATTTACAACCTGCTTTCCCAGATTGCTCCAACAGTAATGGAAGAAAATGTGTTCCGCTATCGGGAAACTGTTAAATTAATGGGTAAAGCTGCAGGTAGAGAAGAAAAAGCAGCAGAAGTTTTAAATAACTGGGATCAGCGAGTTGCAGATTTCAGAGAAAAAATCGAAGCTAAAATGGGTGAGAAGTGGCCGATTGAGGTTGCTGTTTTAAACTTTAGAGCAGACCATGCCCGTATTTATTACAGTGGTTATGCTGGAAGAATTCTAAATGAACTTGGTTTTGAGAGACCTGAAGACCATAAAAAAGATACCTGGGGAGTTAAATTAACTTCTAAAGAGAGTATCCCGGAGATGAATGCAGAAGCCTTCTTCATCTTTATGTCAGATGATCAGGCAGTAGAAAACACCTATCAGGAATGGACTGAACACCCACTCTGGCAGAATCTGGATGCTGTTCAAAATGAGCAGGTATTTAGAGTTGATCAGGTTGCCTGGAATATGGCCGGCGGAATTGAATCAGCTCATATTATGTTAGATCAATTATATGAACACTTTGAACTAGAAGAATAAATTTAATGACTTACATTTTGCGTAATCAAAAGGCAAAAATGAATATGCTGCTGTTTTTAACTTTTTTGTTAATCACAGCAGCAGTTTTTAGTCTGGCTGTTGGTCAGCACTTTGTTTCCTTAACCAGTGTTTACAGGGCAATATTTAGTTTTGACCAGCAGTCAACAAGACATCTAATAATCCGCTCAACCAGATTGAGCAGAACTGTGATTGCTCTAGCAGCAGGCGGGAGTCTTGCTGTTGCCGGGGCTTTAATGCAGGCGCTGACCGGTAATCCACTTGCTGCTCCCGGAATTTTTGGGCTCAACTCAGGTGCAGTTTTCCTGCTGGTAATTGCAGCTACTTTTTTTGGAGTAACTTCGATGGAGCTCAGTATCTGGCTTGCTTTTTTTGGCTCAATGCTGGCCGGGTTGCTGGTTTATTTTATTGCTTCTCTGGGTAGAAGTGGACTTTCCTCTCTAAAAATGATTCTGGCTGGAGCTGCAGTGACTGCTCTTTTTCATTCCTTTACTCAGGGTCTTTTAGTAATTAACCAGGAGAGTTTAGAAAGTGTTCTTTTCTGGCTTTCTGGTTCAACTGCCGGTAGAGATTTGGAAATGATTATGCCGCTGCTTTCATTTATTTTAGGAGCGATAATTCTGGCTTTAATTTTGGCCAAAGATATTAATATTTTACTAATTGGAGAAGAGATGGCAGCAGGCCTGGGTCAAAAAACTATAATCATTAAACTTTTACTAGGTCTGAGCATTGTTATTCTGGCCGGCAGCTCAGTGGCTGCAGCTGGCGCAATATCTTTTATTGGTTTAGTAGTTCCTCATATCAGCCGCTTTTTTGTCGGGAATAACTACCACTGGCTGATAATTTATTCTTTTATTATTGGGGCAGTCCTGCTTTTAATTGCAGATATTGCAGCCAGGATTATCATTATGCCTCAGGAAGTACCGATTGGAGTTATGACAGCTTTTATGGGAGCACCATTTTTTGTTTACATTGTCAGGCGGGGGTTTAAAGTTAATGCTTAAAAATTCGAAAATTTCGCGGGAGCTTATCTTAATTTTTGGGCTCATTCTGCTGGCAGGATTAATTTTCATTCTTTCTTTATCCTTCGGCAGCAGCTATATCTCACCAGTGACTGTGATCAGTCACTTTTTGGGACTGGAAGCAGGGTCTTATAATTTTACAATTAATATTTTACGCTTACCCCGTACGCTTATGGCTTTTTTAGTTGGGGCAGCTCTCTCAGTTTCAGGACTTATTCTGCAGGCGAATATTAAAAACCCTCTGGCTTCTCCGGATATAATTGGAATCACAGGTGGGGCTTCTGCTGGAGCAATCACCTACTTAAGTTTTTTTAGTGCTGATTATGGGATTGCCGGTCTGCCTTTTGCTGCTATCCTGGGAGCAGCAGTGGTTTCGGCTTTGATCTATTTTCTGGCCTGGCAGAAGGGTGTCAGTTCAATCAGGCTGGTTTTGATTGGAATTGGGATTGCAGCAGCTGTCGATGCTCTGGTAACAATGATTATTGTTTTCAGTCCAATCAGTACCACAGTTCAGTCCTATGTCTGGCTGACCGGGAGTATTTATGGTACAAACTGGGAGGATCTTTTTCAATTTCTGCCCTGGGTTATAATTTTTATTCCACTGGCTTTTGCTTTTTACAAAAGTTTAAATCTCCTTGCCTTAGGTGATAAGGTAGCTGCAGCTTTGGGTTTAAATATCCAGCTCAACCGCTTTCTCTTAATAACAATCAGTGTAGCTCTGGCCGGATCTGCTGTAGCCTATGCCGGAGGAGTTGCTTTTATTGGACTGATTGCACCTCATATTGCCCGAAAAATGGGAGGAAAATCTTATTCAATCTTAATTATCTATTCAGTTTTAAGTGGTGGAATGATTTTTATGGCAGCAGATTTGCTTGCCAGAACGGCCTTTTTACCCCTTGACTTACCGGCAGGAGTCTTTGTTTCCGGAATCGGAGCTCCATTTTTTATTTATTTACTTTACAGAAATCGCAACCAATTTTAAAGGAGGTAGAACTTTGAGTATTTTAGAAACTAAAAATTTATCACTGGCCTATGACAAAAATAAAATAATTGATAATCTTGACTTAAAGATACCAGAAGGCGAAATTACTATTTTTATTGGTGGTAATGGTTCCGGTAAATCAACCCTGCTTAATTCTATGGCCCGGCTTTTAAAACCTGTGGAGGGTTCTGTAGAACTGAAGGGAGAAGATATTAATCAGCTTTCAACCAAAGAAGTGGCAAAAAAGCTTGCCTTTTTACCTCAAAGCTCTACTATTCCAGAGGGAATTACCGTCCGCAAACTGGTTGAACAGGGAAGATATCCCTATCAAAAATGGTATCAGGCCTCAAGCAGTGAGGATCAAAAGATAGTTGAAAAGGTTTTAAAAGACACAGGTCTTTTAGAACTTGCCGATCGAGATTTAAGTTCACTCTCTGGTGGACAGCGGCAGCGGGCCTGGCTGGCAATGGTCCTGGCTCAGGATACAGAAATAATTTTACTCGATGAACCAACTACCTACCTTGATCTCTCCCATCAGGTTGATCTGCTTGACTTACTCTATGAATTAAACAAGAAAGATCAGCGGACAATTATTATGGTCCTGCATGATTTAAACTTAGCCTGCCGCTATGCTGATCATATAGTGGCTGTTAAAGATAAAGGAGTTTTTGCCCAGGGTAAACCGGAAGAAGTTATTGATGAAGAAGTGATTAAAGAAGTTTTTGATTTAAACTGTCAGATTGTTTCTGATCCTGTATTTGGAACCCCTCTCTGTATTCCAACAGGCAAAAATAAATTAAGTCAGGTTGTTTAAACTTGTAAAGAGGCTGGATGAAAATTCAGTCTCTTTGCCATTTATATTCTTTTTAAGATAAAGAGAAGAAATATCTCAACTTTATTTGAGAAATAAATAACTTGCAAATTCCTTTGACAAGCCTGATAGAATGCTATATGATAAGAATATAATTAAATATTCAAATTTTTTTAAAATTAATGGTCAGACCATCAGTCCTAAAATACATAAAGCAAAAATATTTATTTTTTCGCAAAATTGGTCAGACCATCGGTCCGATAGTTCTATTTTAAAATATTGGATAAAGGGGGTTCAAATTAAAAATAATTTTATTGGGGCAGATTTAAATTTTATATTTAGATGACAGTGGGGATTGTTATCTAAAATATTTTTTAGCATTTGGGCTTAAATTTTTAATAACGGGTATATAATTTAAAGGGGTGTAATAATTGGAAATATTAGTTTGTGTTAAACAGGTTCCAGAAACCAAAAATGTGGAAGTAGATGAAAACGGAAATCTAATTCGTGATGGTGTTGATTCAATAATGAATCCTTATGACATGTATGCACTGGAAACTGCACTGAGGTTGAAAGCTGAACACGGAGGAACAGTTACCGCAATTACCATGGGGCCTCCTCAGGCAAAAGAAGTTATTAGAGAGGCTTATATGATGGGGGCAGATAAGGGTTTTATTTTATCTGATATTAAATTTGCTGGAGCAGATGTTCTGGCGACAAGTTATACCTTGAGCAAGGGACTTGAGGTTATCGGTCTCAAAAATGGCTATGATTTAATTATTTGCGGTATGGAGAGCACGGACGGAGATACCGCTCAAGTTGGTCCAGCTATTGCTGAAACTCTTAAGATTCCCCATGTAGCCTATGTCAGTTCAATTAAAGGCTCTACTGAGGAAAAAATTATGGTGGAAAAGGATATGGGAGAGACTATTGAAGTGGTAGAATTTAGCTACCCTGGTTTGATTACTGTTACCAAACATGTAAATCAGCCCCGCCTTCCTTCTTATAGACTTAAACTAGAAACAGCTGACAGAGAAATAGAAACACTTACCTTTGCTGATCTACTTGATGATGATGAAAATAATTTTGGACTAAAGGGTTCTCCAACTCAGGTAGAAGAAGTTTTCCCTCCAGATGATAATATTGAACAGGTAATCTGGGATGGAAGTGGAGAAGAACTGTCTGACAAATTATTTAATGAATTAAAGGAGTTGAAGCTTGTATGAGTAACTACAGCATAGATTATGTAAATTGTTCTCTTTGTAAAGTATGTATTGAAGCCTGTCCTTTTGATGCTATAGATATAGTAGACGGTAAAATTGAGATGAATTCAGCCTGTAAGGCCTGCGGAATTTGTGTTAAAAGCTGTCCTGAAGGTTTAATTCAGCCGGTTGAGGACAAAAGAAAAGCTGTTGATAAGAGCCTCTACAGTGATGTTTTAGTTTTTGCAGAACAGTTAGAAGGTAAAATTCACCCGGTTACCTATGAGTTGATGGGTAAAGGGAGGGAATTGGCTGATAAAATTAATCAGGAACTGCATGTTATTTTACTCGGCCATGATTTAACTGATCAGACTGAAGAAATCCTGGCACACGGGGCAGATAAAGTTTATGTTTATAATCAGGAGCCTCTGCATCACTTTGATGTTGAAGCCTATGCCAGAGCCTTTGAAGACTGTGTAGAGAGAACAAAGCCGACAATAATCCTGATTGGAGCAACTTCAATCGGTAGATCTCTGGCACCAAGAATTTCAACCAGATTTAAAACAGGATTGACTGCAGACTGTACAATTTTAGATGTTAGAGAGAATACAGATTTAGTCCAGACCAGACCTGCCTTTGGTGGTAATATTATGGCCAGGATTTTAACCACCAGAACCAGACCTCAGATGGCAACTGTGCGCTATAAGGTCATGGAACCGGCTGAAAGAATAGAGAATCCGACCGGAGAAGTTATTAACTTTAGTGTTGATGAAAAAGAATTAGAAACCAGATCCAACTTCGTCAGCATCACTAAAAAGCCTGAAGTTGACAGTATTGAAGAAGCAGATAAAATTATTGCTGTTGGCCGGGGAGTAAGAGAAGAAAAAGACTTAGAAATGATCAAAGAGCTTGCCGACTTAATAGGAGCTAAAATTGGTACAACCCGTCCTCTGATCGAAAAAGGCTGGACCGAACACCAGCAGCAGATTGGTTTAAGCGGTAGGTCAGTTCGACCGGAATTATTAATCACCTTAGGTGTTTCTGGTTCGGTGCAGTTTGTGGCCGGGATGAAGAGTTCAGAACATATTTTTGCGGTAAATACTGATCCGGAAGCAAGTATCTTTAATGTAGCGCATTATGGTATGGTGGGCGATTTATATGAGATTGTACCAAAATTAATTGAGAAGATAAAAAATGGTGAGCAGGTTTTTGAGAAAACAGCAGCTGCTGTTTAGTACTACTTATAGGGGGTAAATTGATGAATTTTAATAAAATAACAGAGGCAGATATCGAATCCTTAATCGAAATTTTAGATAGTGATCGAGTAACTTTAAAGGAAGATATTAGTGAAGATTATTCTCATGATGAACTGGCCGAGCTTAGAGTATATCCTGAGCTAATTGTAGAGCCTGAAAATACAGAAGAAGTAGCCCAGATTATGAAATTTGCCAGTAAAAGAAATATACCTGTAACTCCTCGTGGAAGCGGAACCGGTCTTTGTGGGGGAGCAGTTGCTATGGAGGGTGGTATCCTTTTATTAACAACTTCCATGGATGAAATCATTGAAATTGATGAAGAAAACTTAACTGCCAGTGTCCAGCCGGGAGTTATCTTAATGAATTTTGCTGAGAAAGTAAATGATTTAGGTTTTATGTATCCACCTGATCCGGGAGAAAAAAGTGCTACCTTAGGTGGTAATGTGCTCACCAATGCCGGAGGAATGAGAGCAGTTAAATATGGTGTTACCAGAGATTATGTGCTGGGAATGGAAATTGTGCTGCCAAACGGAGAAATTATTAATACCGGTGGTAAGGTTGTTAAAAACAGTTCTGGCTACAGTATTCAGGATCTGATGATCGGTTCAGAAGGAACCCTTGGTATTGTAACAGAAATCACCTTAAAATTAGTGCCAATGCCTAAAAAAGCATTGACTTTATTGATTCCATTTGACAGCCTGGAAGAGGCGATTGGAACTGTACCGGAAATCATAAATGCGAAGATAGTGCCCACAGGCATTGAATTTATGGAAAAGGAAGTCCTGCTTGCTGCAACTGATTATCTGGGTAAAGAGTTTCCAGATACATCTGCTCCCGCTTATCTTTTACTTAAATTTGACGGCAATGACAAAAAAGAAATAGAAAAACAGTACGAAGTAGCAGCAGATGTCTGTCTGGCAAATAATGCTTATGATGTCTATATTGCCAACACTGATGAGCGACAGGATGTGATCTGGGATACCAGAGGTGCTCTGCTTGAAGCTTTAAAAGCAGTTAGTGAATTAGATGAATGTGATGTTGTTGTGCCGAGAAATAGAGTTGCTGACTTTGTTAACTTTACTCACAGGCTGGAGGATAAACATAATTTAAGAATCCGCGGTTTTGGTCATGCTGGTGATGGAAATTTACATCTCTATACTTTAAAAGACGACTTAGATGATCAAACCTGGCAGCAGCGAAACAAAGCGGTTATGGGCGAGCTTTATGCTAAATCAAGAGAGATGAAGGGTAAGGTATCAGGAGAGCACGGAATTGCAATTGCCAAAAAAGAGTATTTACATGAAGATATTGGACCCATGCAGCTGGAGCTGATGCGGGGAATTAAAAATACTTTTGATCCTCAAAACATCTTAAACCCTGGTAAAACTGTCTAAAAAATTGTAACTCAAAATTAAATTGTTTCCTGGATACTTAAGCCTCCTCTTAGATGTAAAAAATCATCTTAAGAGGAGGTTTCATATTATTAAGCCATTCAAAATCATTTTGTTTTTAGAGGCGGATGGCTGATTATATTCATATTAAACAATCTGGTTGAAAAGAATAAGAAGTTTAATTGGTAATTACCTTTCTAATCGTGATATTTTGAGTTTCTATGACTGTAATAAATATACACGAACTCCTAAGAAATCAAAAGAAGGAGTAATAATTTACAGGACTTTTATGGGTGGGGGATCAACAGTTGTCGCCACCGGGAATATAGTTAGATGTTATGAAAAAGAGTTTAAGGAAATGGGGATTGATCTCAGTCAGGAATTTAAAGAGGCTGAAAATGAAATTCCAATAAGACTTTCAACCAAAGAAATTCAAGCCTCAGGTTCCAGAGCAATTTATGAGGCAGCATTAAGCCTGGGTTATCAGATGGAAGCTATGCCGAAAGCAATTGATCAACAAAAATGCATAAAATGTGGACTCTGTATTAATGGCTGTAAACAGGGAGCCAAGTGGACTGCAAAAAATTATTTAAATCAGGCTGTCAAGCAGGGAGCGGTAGTTAGATATGATAGTAGAGTAGAAGAGGTTCTTATCGATCAGGGGCAGGCTTATGGAGTTAGAGGTGTTAATGCTGAGGATGAGTTTGAATACGAAGCAGATAAGGTTATTCTAGCAGCCGGCGGCCTGGGTACTCCAGTTATACTGCAAAATTCTAAAATAAACAATACTGATGTTGGCAAAAATCTTTTTATTGATATCTTTGTTAATGTCTATGGAATAACTGATGATGTAAATCAGCTTTCTGAACCACCGATGGAGTTTGTTGATCTTGAGTTTCATGACCAGGAAGGCTTTTTATTATCGCCATTTATTAATCGTCAGAAGATGATAAGGTTTATTGAAGCAGGTTTAAAGGGAATGAGATTAAAAGATAAGAATTTGTATGTTTGTGATGCAAGTGTATTTCCAAGCTCACCCGGTATGCCTCCGATTTTAACAATTGTGGCTCTGGCAAAGAAGCTGGCTAAAGATGCAGCCTAAATTCGAATTAGATCTTTTTTCGGCTCATTAACTAAAAAATTGAATAAAATGCTTGAAAAGCAGGATAAATAGTGTTACAATTAAAAAAACTCAATCGAGGAAAAGAGAGTGTTACTGTTAAATCAGGCATAATCTAGGAGAAGATATAAGTTCCTTAACTAATTTGTATTAGCTAAGAGGGAGGACTTTATATTTTTTTCTAGATTTTTCTTTTTGTTTAATAAAATGAGGCTTTTACTTTCAGGGGGAATCAGATGTCTGTTAGAGAAAAGTATAAAGTGAAAAAGGTATTTAATAATAATGTGATTCTAGCAGAAAAAGGTGCTGAAAAGCAGGAACTGATTCTGATTGCAACTGGTATTGGTTTTGCATCCAGCAAAGGTGATATTTTTACAAAAGATGATTATCAAATCAAGCAGGAGTTTGTACCTCTCGCCGGGGAAAAGAGGAGTAATTATTTTCAGCTGCTGGAAGAGGTAGACAGTAAGATCATTCAGGCAACTGAAGAGATTATCAATATGGTTAATGAGGAGCTTGATGAAGATATAAATCAGTATATCAGGATTGGCCTGACTGATCATATCGCTTTCACCTTAAAAAGAATTAAAGAGGGGCTGGAGATTATAAATCCATTTTTGATGGAAACCAGGACCCTTTATAAAAAAGAATTTCAGCTGGCCAGGAAGTCAGTAAAGATATTGGAAAATAATTTTGAGATTTCCATACCAGAAGGCGAGATTGGTTTTATAGCATTTCACATTCATGGAGCAATTAATAACAGTGAGGTTTCTAAAACAGTTAAGAATACTTCAATTATCAAACAGTTGGTTGCAAAGGTGGAAGAAGAACTTGGTCAGGAACTTGAATATGACAGTTTAAATTATGCCAGGCTGGTTAACCATCTCCGTTTTGCTTTAGAGAGGATCGAAAGTAGAGAAAATAATACTAATCCACTTTTAGAAAATATCAAAAAGGACTTTAAAGAAAGTTATCAGCTAGCAGGGAAACTGGCAGAAATTATTGAATCCAGATTTGATTACCAGGTTCCCGAAGATGAGAAGGGTTATCTGGCACTGCACCTGCACAGACTGAATAGGGATTTTAATTAATTTTGATTTAGCAATTTAATTTAAAGATAAAATTACATTTAAAAATAGAATGCAAAAACTAAATATTCGCTGAGGCATGTTACTGTTTAATCAGGCAAGAGCCGAAGAGAAACTATTATTCCTAATTCCAGGGGAGTAGTAGATTCTCTTCGGCTTTTCTATTGCTTTTAGAATTTATGAAAATAAAATTACAGTTTAAACTGTAA
>QBLP01000204.1 GCA_003070825.1 Halanaerobium sp.
TCAATTATACCAAAAACGGGGGTTTCATGCTATTTTTTTGCTAGAAAATATTGAAATTTCAAGGTGCAAAAGCACTTTTACAAGTGCGAAGTTTGAGTTTATAAAGTATATAAATATCTGCAGAACTAAAAAATCCCCGTCGATTTAACAATTGGCGGGGATTAATTTATCTAATTATCTTTTCAACTGTTTTAGAAGCACTGTCAATTGCTTCCTGATAGACGGCAGCTAATAATTTGTTGTCTAAGTGATATTTTATTTCAATTTTTTCTAATTCACTCCATCTGGCCTGTTCATAAAGAATTATTAATTCCAGAATTTCCCCCATCTTTCCGTCCAAATTCAGCACAGCCTTTTTAACTTCATCTGTTAAAGATAATTCCTTAACTATATTTTCCAGTGGACGGTCGAGATAAGCATCAAGCATGGAAAGCATGCCGACAGTATAATATTCAGAAGATTTATCAGCCTGATTAATATTTTTAGCAAGCAGCTCTGCCATCTTAGCTCTAATTAAAGTATTTGTAAATAATGCACCCGGTTTATCTTCACTTAAGCCTTTAATAAAATATAGTAGAGCCCATTTTTTTAATTTTTTGATTCCCAGTAGAGCAGCAGCTTGCTGAATTGAAGAGACCTGATAGCCATAGATTGCTGCATTAATCGTTCTTAAAAGGCTGTAGGACATGGAAAGGTCATTTTTAATAATCTTTGAAAGCTTTTTAAAGTCAGGTTCGAGAGAATTCAGCTCATTAATTACTTCCAGATAATTAAATTTATAGGAAGGTATTTTACGGGTTGAAATAGTGTCCGGTCTGGTAAAAAAGTAGCCCTGAAAATAATCATACCCCATCTCATAGGCAGCTTTAAATTCATCATAATTTTCAATCTTTTCTGCCAGAAATTTTGCCCCAGGATTGTGTTTCTTTTTAATTAACTCCATAATATATTTTCTTTCTCTACCTTTAGTCTGCAGAAAATCAATTTTTATTATATCTGCAATTTCAATCAGCGGTATCAATTCCTTTTGATAGATAAAATCATCTAAGAGTAGAATATGACCGGCTGCTTTGATATTTTTTGAACATTTAATAATTTCCTGGTCAACACTTACATCTTCTAGAATTTCAATCCCAATTTTTTGCTGGGGCAGTAGTTCAGCAATTTCTGATTTAATCAGCTCTGCAGTGAAATTAATAAAAGCCTGTTTGCCCCGGGTTAAGTTATCAAGTCCAATTAGATCGAGGCTGCTGGTTAAGACTTCAGCTGTGGCCTGGCTGCCATCAAACTCATCTTTGCTTAGAGACCTAAAGAGCAGCTCATAGGCCACTGTTTCTTTTTTCCTATTTAAAATTGGCTGTCTGGCGACTATTGAATTCTGCATCTTTGATCAGCCTGCTTTCTTAAAAATAAAATTTACTATCTATTATCTATTACACAAAAAAGTTTCAAATCCCTTTATTTTACTTCAATAAATTTAAAAAATAAAGCTTTTCGACAATATCTTTGCTAAAATTACAAAAATTGAAAATAAATTAACTTTTTCGCCCAAATAAAGAAGGAAAATCTCTACAGGTATTGAATATATTAAATAGAAAACAGATTATAAATTAAGAAGGGGGATTTTTTAATGAAAAAAACTATGGTGGTTTTACTTGTAATGGTAATGTTTTTATTCTCTTTCAATGTTTTTGCACAGGCACAGAGCAACTGGTCAGTTAAGCTTGGAATTGATTTTGCTTCGGAATTAGATGTAGAAGGCGAAGATCCTTATGACAGTGATATGGGCTATAGTGTAACTGGTGAATATATTATGCCTTATCGTAATGGATTTGATCTTGGGGCTGGAATAACACTACAGCTGGATAGAGATTTTGAAGATTATGATGGTAACTTTGGCTTCACTCCAATTTATGGATTGGCTGAGTATACTATGGATAATGGACCTCTTTATTTTATAGGTCATTTGGGATTTGCTTCTTTTAGTGTAGACCATGAAATGTTTGAAGATAGTAGTGGAGGACTTTATTATGCTTTAGGTGCTGGTATGTATATAACAGATCAGTACACAGCAGATATCCTGTACACTAATAACAGTGGAGAAATTGAATATACCGATGGTGAAACTAGTGATGCAGATTATTCTAAATTTACAGTTTCTGTAGGAATGAGATTCTAAATAAAATAAGACAAATAAAGTAAAGGCCTTCTTCTTAAGCGAAGAGGGCCTTTTTTCTGATTAAAATATTGTTTTTGTGATCATAAAGCCAACATAGATCCCTACAATTCCCATTACTCCGGATAGAGTTGGTGGAGCAGGAATAGGTAATTTTAGAAAAGAAAAAAGACCTCCTACAATTAAACCCGAAATCGCTGCTAAAAATGCTTGATTCATAATTGATTCTCCTTTATATAAAATTTCATAGTTTCGTTAGACGTCAGACAACTAACACCATCATCTATTTTAATATATTCAGTCCGATTTGTCAAAGGATATTGTAAATTTTTCTGCACAATATTACTTATCTAAATGGATTATTAGTCCAGCTCTGTTTTAATTTATCTATTTTTTTAATTACAAATCAAACTATAACATTATAATTAATATAACTTAAGTTACTTTTCTCAAAAGGGGGAGCAGCTTTTTTCATTTTAATACTTCTAAAATTAAGGGGATTCTATTGACAGAGCCGGTAGATCTGGAGGATGGGGACAGTTATTAGACTAAAAAATAAATAAAAATAGATTTATTCTGAAAGGGCAGTTAAAAACTAAAACTGCCCTTTAGCTTTTGATAAAAGAAAAACGTTTTCCATATTTATTGAAAGCTAAATTAAACTATGATAAAATTATTCTGACAACTGATGGAATTTGGAAGGAGTTTATCATGGCAAATAAAGAAGTAACTATTAAAGATGTCGCAAAACTGGCAGAATGCTCACCAACTACAGTCTCTAGAGTAATTAACAATAGTGATCATCCTGTCAGTAAAGATACAGAAGACAAAGTAAAGGCAGCTATTGAGAAGTTAAATTTTTCACCAAATAGAATTGCCCAGGGTTTAAAAAGTGATAAGTCAAATATCATTGGAGTAATTGTCCATGATATCTGTGACTCTTATTTTGCAGAAATGGTAAAGGGGATAGAAGAATTTATTTCCGGATACGACTACATTGTAAATATTTATAATACCAGCCGCAGTGTGGAAAAAGAGGTTCATGCAGTAAAGATGTTAAAAGCAAATCGGGCTGATGCTATAGTTTTAGCCGGTGGAGCCCTGATGGATAAAGAATATGAACAGCAGATGTATAGCTTAATTGAGCAGTTAAAAGCTCAGGGAACTATTCTTTTAGGAGTAACTCCTCACCCATTTGATATTTATAATATTAATCTCGGTAATAAAAAAGCGGCTGAGACAATTACTGAATATTTACTGGAAAACGGCCACAGGAAAATTGCTTTTATCGACGGGCCAGAAAAACTTTATACAAGCTATCTAAGAAGAGAAGGTTTAAAAGATAAGTTAAAAGAAAATGGACTTGAGCTGCCAGATGAACTTATTTTTGCTGGAGATTTTAGTTTTGAAGGTGGACGTAGGGCTGCCCTTAAATTAATGGAGAAGATTGATCAGGTTACAGCAGTCTTTGCTGCCAATGATGCTACGGCTTTAGGTTTAAACTGGGAATTAAATAATCAGGGGATTAAAGTTCCAGATGATATTTCAGTGGTTGGGATTGATGATCTACCAGAAGCAAAATATTCCTATCCACCACTTACAACGGTTTCCTTACCCTGTCTCTTATACACATCT
>QBLP01000205.1 GCA_003070825.1 Halanaerobium sp.
CTAATCCCAATTATAAGGAGTTTTTCTAATTTAAGCAAGTATTTTCGCTAAAAATCGAACTTGACTTTTCTTAAATATTTTTATGCAATGCTAGTGAAAGTTGATACAAATATTTATCAGGAAGTTTTTCAAATCCTGCAGAATGCACTTTAATTTAACTATTAAATTAAAAACCCCTGCTTTTTTTAAAATAAGCAGGAGTTTTTTATATTAATTATATTCTTTTAAAGAGCATCTGTACCTTCTTCACCGGTTCTGATTCTAACTGCATTTTCTACATCAGAGACAAATATTTTACCATCTCCGACTTCACCAGTTTGTACAGCTTCTGTGATTGCTTTAACTACCTGATCAGCCTTGGAATCATCTACAACAGTTTCAACTTTAAATTTCTTGCGAAGTCTTATTCGATAGGTTACACCTCTGTACATCTCAGTCTGTCCTTTTTGAGAACCATAACCCTGAATCTCTTTAATATTAAGACCGCTAATACCAATTTCTTCGAGACAATCAATAACTCTATCAGTTTTATCTGGACGAATAATCGCTTCAATTTTTTTCATTTAAAAAAACACCTCTATTTTGGATTTTTAATTTACTTTACTTATCTGTTTTAATGTTTACCATAAAATCTGGGTAAGAATCTGTACCGTGTTCTGAGTAATCAAGACCTTCGATTTCGTCTTCTCTAGATACTCTTAATCCAATTACAGCATCAATTGCTTTAAAGAGTATATATCCAAGTCCGAAAGCCCAGAAGAATACAGCTACAACACCAATAATCTGAGTAATTAGTAAACTAACTCCGCCTCCAAAAAGAAGTCCACCTTCTGTAGCAAAAAATCCAACTGCAATTGTTCCAAAAGCTCCACAGACACCGTGAACAGAAACAGCACCAACAGGGTCATCAATCTGTAATTTATCAAAGAATTCAACAGAGTAGATAACAATAATACCTGCGATTCCACCAATAATTACGGCAGATAAGTTGCCGACAGCTGCTGTACCAGCTGTAATACCTACCAGACCAGCTAAAGCTCCGTTTAAGGTCATACTAACATCTGCCTTACCATACTTAATCCAACTGACAATCATGGCCATAACTGCACCAGCAGCAGCTGCCAGGTTAGTTGTTACTGCAATAGGTGCGATAGATAAGTCAGTACCAGCTACAGTAGAACCAGGATTAAATCCAAACCATCCAAACCAGAGAATGAATACACCAAGTGCAGCCATTAAAAGGTTGTGACCTGGAAGAGCATTTGCGCTTCCATCTTCATTATATTTACCGATTCTTGGTCCTAAAACAATAGCTCCAGCTAAAGCAGCCCAGCCACCAACAGAGTGAACAACAGTAGAACCAGCAAAGTCAACAATTCCCATTCCTGCTAACCAGCCGCCACCCCAGATCCAGTGTCCTACAACAGGATAAATAAATGCGGTAATAACAACACTGTAAGCTAAGTAGCCAGAAAAGTTAGTCCTTTCAGCCATAGCACCAGAAACAATTGTTGCTGCAGTTGCTGCAAAAACTGTCTGGAAAATAAAGAATGCTGCAATAGGAATATCAAGTCCTAAGTTTGCAAATGTATCCTGAAGAAAATAACCTGTACTTCCAATAAAGCCATTTCCTGCTCCAAACATAAAAGCAAATCCAACAGCCCAAAATACTAAAGAACCAGAAGCAAAGTCCATCATGTTTTTCATAATAATGTTACCTGCGTTTTTGGCTCTTGTAAAACCAGCCTCTACCATTGCGAATCCAGCCTGCATAAAAAACACTAAGAATGCTGCAATCAAAGTCCACATTGTATCAATTGCAATCGCATTTGCTGCTGCCTGATCCTCCTGGGCAAAAACCATACCACTAAATAAGATAACCAGCATAAATGTCGTCAAAATCACCTTCAAAGCCTTACTACTCATTACTCTACTACTCATAATAATTTCCTCCTTGTGTTAGGTATGTGTTAACTATGGGTAAATTATAGTCTGGCTTTAATAATAAAGCAAGTGATTTTGAGTTTATATAATAGTATACAGTTATTTCGTATTTTTATTATTCCTTATTTTATTCACAAAATACTCATGAAAAGCTAAGCTATCAGTAAGCTCAGGATGAAATGCTGTTCCTAACAGACAATCACTTTCTACAGCAGTAATTTGCTTATCTTTTTTGTGTAATATCTCTAGTTTTTGATTAAACTTAGTTATTATTGGCGCTCTAATAAAGACTAATTCTTGTGGAATATTTGACACTTTTTTTATCAGGTTCCTTTCTACAAAGCTATCAAGCTGACTGCCGAAAGCATTTCTTTTAATCTTAATGTCCAGTAATCCAAGTTGGTCTTCATTTTCTCCCTCAACTTCTTTTGCCATTAAAATTAAACCTGCACAAGTCCCCCAGATTACTTTTTGCTGTTGATAAAAGTTAATAATAGGCTGTTTGAATTTATAGCTTTCAATTAACTTTCTCATTGTGGTGCTCTCCCCACCAGGAATGATTAGCCCAGAACATTTCTGCAGCTCTACTGGTTTTTTGACAGGGACTGCATTAGTACCCCTAATCCGATTTAGATGATCGATGTGTTCTCTAAATCCTCCCTGTAGAGCAAGTACTCCAACTGTAATCTCCATTTTACCAGCCCCGATCAGCCATTTTTTCTGCATCTGTTAGGCCGTTAATATCAATTCCTGACATTGCCTTTCCTAAATCTTCGGATACTTCTGCAACAATCTGGGGATCTTGATAGTGAGTTGTTGCTTTAACAATAGCTTCAGCTCTTTTAACAGGATTTCCTGAGCGAAAGATTCCAGAGCCAACAAAAATTCCATCACAACCAAGCTGCATCATTAAAGCTGCGTCTGCAGGAGTTGCGATTCCACCAGCAGCAAAATTTACCACAGGTAATTTGCCATTCCTTGCAGCATATTCTACTAAATTAAAAGGCGCTCTCATTTCTTTAGCAGCTGCCATCAATTCTTCACTTCCCATATTTATTAGCCTATTGATTTGAGATTTGATTTTACGCATATGACGAACAGCTTCAACTACATTTCCTGTTCCAGCTTCACCTTTTGTTCTGATCATAGCTGCACCTTCTCCAATTCTTCTAAGAGCTTCACCAAGATTAGTAGCTCCACAGACAAAAGGGATATTAAAATTTCTCTTGTCAATATGATGAGCTTCATCAGCAGGAGTTAAAACTTCACTTTCATCTATGTAATCAATCTTAAGTGCTTCTAAAATTTGAGCTTCTACAAAATGTCCAATTCTAACCTTTGCCATTACAGGAATTGAAACTGTCTCTACAATTTCTTTAATCATTTTTGGATCTGACATTCTGGCGATTCCGCCTTCTTTTCTAATATCTGCTGGAACTTTTTCCAAAGCCATAACAGCCACTGCTCCAGCATCTTCAGCAATTTTTGCCTCTTCTGCATTAGTGACATCCATAATAACTCCACCTTTTAACATTTGAGCTAGATTCTTGTTTAAACGATATTTTTCTGACATTTTTAATTTCCTCCAATTGATAAATTTAAATTGTAATGATACAATAATGATATAAAGAAACTCAATTTACTAAATCGCAATACAATTATAGATTAAGTAATACAAAATGTCAATAACTAATACAAAATTCTAAAAATAAATAATTGTACTAACACAAAGGAGTGATTGTTATTTTTGAATTCAGCCTAAATAAGGAAAGTGATAAAACTCTTTACCTACAGCTCTATAAAAAGTTAAAAAACGAGATTAAAAATAATATTCCTGCTGATACAAAGCTGCCGCCAATTAGAAAATTAGCAGAAAAAGTTGGAGTCAATCCAGCAACTGTAGTTAAAGC
>QBLP01000206.1 GCA_003070825.1 Halanaerobium sp.
TTAATTTTATATTTTTGCATATTTGTACCCTCCTGTTTAATAAATCCTGCCGGATGCTCTTTAAGATACGAATCTACCGCTGCAGCAATAACAGCTCTTATCTTTTTTTCTTTTTCTATTTTTCTCTCATCTTCTTTAGTCTGCTTTTTAGTTTCCTTTTTTTTCTTTAAAAAGAATCTTTCCATTAACCAGCCCTGAAGCTTTAAGATAATGGTTAATAAAAGCAGTACTAAAAAAACAACTGAAAGCCCGATTACGGTAATCTCCAGTGTTTCTCCTAAGACATTCATCAAATTCCTCCCAACTTTAAATACGTTACGTCAAATAATTATAAATCTAATTATAAATCGATTTTCAAACTATTTTATAATGGAATATTACCATGCTTTTTAGCCTGAGCGTTTTCTTTTTTATTAATCATCATTTCCAGACCATTGATTAATTTATTTCTGCTTTCTTCCATCTTAATCACATCATTTACCATTCCTCTTTTAGCTGCAATATAAGGATTGGCAAAATTATCTTTGTATTCATCAATTTTTTCCTGACGCAGCTGATCTGGATCATCGGCTGCTGCGATTTCTTTTCTATAAATTACATTAGCTGCACCTTCTGGACCCATAACTGCAATTTCTGCTATCGGCCAGGCATAAACTAAATCAGCTCTAACTGAACGGCTTCCCATTGCTATATAAGCTCCACCATAAGCCTTGCGCATAATTAATGTAATCTTGGGAACTGTTGCTTCTGAGTAAGCATAAAGCACCTTAGCCCCGTGTCTGATTACTCCACCATATTCCTGCTCCACTCCAGGTAAATATCCTGGAACATCAACTAAAGAAATGATTGGGATATTGAAGCTGTCACAGAAACGAATAAAGCGTGCGATTTTAGTTGAAGCATCAATATTTAAGCAGCCCGCTAAAAACTGAGGCTGATTTGCTACAATACCAACACTGCGGCCGTTTAAACGAGCAAAGCCTATAACTGCATTTTTAGCAAAATACGGCTGGATCTCCATAAAACTATCCTGATCAACAAGAATTTCTATCACATTTTTAACATTATATGCTTTTTTGGGGTTTTCATTTACTATTTCTTTTAATTCCTCAGTACTTCTCCCAGGATTATCACTGTTATCTATTATTTCTGGCTTTTCCTCAAAATTATCTGGTATGTAAGATAACAATTTTCTTATTCTTTCTAAGGCGGCTTCTTCATTTGCTTCCATGAAATGTGCAACTCCACTAATTTCATTGTGAGTAGCTGCTCCACCAAGTTCTTCTGCTGAAACTTCCTCGCCAGTTACAGATTTAACAACACTGGGACCGGTAATAAACATCTTAGATGTCTGATCAACCATCACAATAAAATCTGTTATCGCTGGAGAATAAACTGCTCCCCCGGCACAGGGACCCAGGATTGCTGTAATTTGAGGAACTACTCCTGAAGCTTTAGTGTTGCGGTAGAAAATCTCTCCGTATCCATTGAGTGAATCTATCCCCTCATTGATTCTAGCACCACCGGAATCATTAAGTCCAATTACTGGAGCTCCGTTTTTAACAGCAAGGTCCATTACCTCAGAAATTTTATTAGCATGAGCTTCACCGACTGAACCTCCCATTACAGTAAAATCCTGAGCATAAACATAGACCAGGCGGCCTTCAATTGTTCCATAACCAACTACAACACCTTCTCCTGGAACGTCTTTTTCATCCATACCCAGAGAGGTGCTGCGATTTTCCACAAACATATTCAATTCGTTAAATGTACCGTCATCCAGCAAGTATTCAATTCTTTCTCTGGCAGTTTTTTTATTTTTTTTATGCTGTTTTTCGATTCTTGCCTGGCCGCCACCCTGACGAATTGTTTCTTTTTTATCTTCTAATGACTTTTCCCTATCTTCTACTGACATTATTTTTCCTCCTTAGCAGGTGATTTAATTGTTCTAATAAGATTCCATTCGAATCTAAATTTATCTCTTTATTTAATTGACACAATTAAGGATAGCAAAAAACTGACCACAAGTCAACTAAGATTCTTAATTTATTTGATAAAAAACTACATCTAAGTTGAACTAGCAGGGCTTTTCCACTCTCAGTTTATAACCATAAAAATTAAAATGCCCGGCCAAAAAGAAATTTTTGTCCGGGCATTAAAAAATCGTTGTTAGCTTTTATAACGAGAGGTAATAACAGTTAAATTTTGAGCCATTTCTGCTAAATCTTCTGCAGCTTTGACAATATCAATTGTAGAATGACTCTGTTCACCTGAGGCAGCTGCTACTTCTTCCGCTATCGAAGCAGATTCATGACTGATTTTTGAAATATTTTCCACAGCCTGATTTACATCTTTACCTTTAAGTTTCATTTCCTGAGAATTATCAGCAATTTCAGTTATTAAATCATTCAAACGAAGAACAACCTTTTCAATTTCTGCAAAAGTCTTTTCAGCTCTGGATACTGCCTGGCTGCTGGCTTTAACCCCCTGTTCAGACTGATCCATCATTTCTGTAGTGTCACTAACTTTTTTCTGAATCTCTTTAATTAAATTATTGATTTCATCTGTAGCAGTGGAAGATTCTTCGGCCAATTCTCTTATCTCTTCCGCAACAACACTAAAACCACGACCAGCTTCCCCAGCCCGAGCTGCTTCAATTGCTGCATTTAAAGCTAAAAGATTAGTTTGATCTGCTATACCATTAATAATTTCAACAATTTTACCTATCTGTCCTGATAATTCATCTAACTCTGTTACACTTTTTAAAACAGACTGCTGATTATCTACCACTACTTCTATCTGATCTGCAGTAGTTTTAACAGCTTTACTTCCTTTATCAATTTCAGTTCCTGCTGCTTCTGCCTCAGTTTTAATAACTTCTGCTTTTTCTGTGATTGAATCAATTTTTTGATCAAGTTCTGACATGTTTTCCTCAGTTTGACTCAACATATCATTTTGTTCCACAGTTCCCTGAGCCAGTTTTTTGACAGAATTACTTACCTCATCAGCAGAGGCCGACATTTCTTCACTACTTGCCGATAGTTCCTCGCTCGATGCCGCCAGGTTATCAGCAATATTTGCTTCTTTTGTTACTGAGTCCAGCAGATTTTTTTTCAAGACTTTAAGCGCCTCAGCAATTGATCCAATTTCATCTTTTCGGCTGCTGTACTTATTTAAAGCTTTACTATTATCATCTCTAAGATCAAAGTCTGAAAGTTTATTAATTATCGAGGTCAGCAGTGTAATTGGCCTGGCCAGATAATTTGCAATCAAATAAGTTAAAACTAAGGAAATCAATAGAATTATAGCTCCAATTATTAAAAATTGGTTTCTGAGTTCTAAATAAGAACTTCTAATATTATTTATGTAAACTCCAGTTCCAATAATCCAATCCCAGGGTTCAAATCCCTCAACATAAGAAAGCTTGGGTTCAACTCGCCCTTCCTGATCATAATACTGCCACTGATATTCTACAAATCCAGAACCCTTCTCTTTTACCACTTCTACCATATCTCTAAATAAATATTTACCATCCGGATCCTGAATCGAGCCGATATTTTCACCTTCTAAGCTTTTAGAATAAGGGTGCATAATCATCACCGGCTGCTGATTATTAATCCAGAAATAATCCTGATTCCCCGGGCCAAAAGTCATCTTTTCAACTGCTGCTGCGGCTCTATTTTGAGCTTCATCCTGACTTAATTCTCCAGAACTCTGCAGTTGATAATAATATTCTATAACTCCCAGAGCCGAATTTACCATCTCCCTGACCTGATTTTCTTTTTCTTGATAAAGAGTATTGCTTAAATTATTTAAAGAATAAAAACCCAAAGTTAAAAC
>QBLP01000207.1 GCA_003070825.1 Halanaerobium sp.
AAATATTTATTTTCAGTTTCAATTTTAAGACTGCTGACTTGAGTTAATTTTTGACTAAGATCAAGCAGTTTTAATTCTTTATTATCCTGTAAAATTCTATCAACAATTTCCTGGTTTTCTTCTCGGCTTATAGTACAGGTAGAATATAATAGTTTACCACCGTTCTTTAATTTAGATAAATTATTGTTCAGAATTTCAGACTGAAGTTCAGCCATCTTCTTAATAACACTCTGGTCTTTTTCCCATTTTATTTCCGGTTTTGAAGCAATTAAACCAAGACCAGAACATGGCAAATCCGCCAGTATTCTATCATACTGCTGCTCATCTTTATATTGCGCCGCATCAGCTTTTTTCAATTTGACATTTTCAACTCCCAGCCGCTTTAAATTTTCTTCAACAAGTCTGAGGCGTTTGGCGCTGATATCTAAAGCTGTGATCTGTCCGGTGTTATTCATCAGCTCAGCCAGATGAGAAGTTTTTCCACCTGGAGCAGCAGCAAGATCAAGTACAGTCATTCCTTCTTTAACATCAAGCAATAAAGAAGCTAGACCGGCAGAGGTCCCCTGAATATAAGCTCCCCCTCTTTTAAATACCTCAGTATCTGCAGGATTATTTATCTTTTTTAACTTAAAAAAAGATTCCAGAAAGGTATTTTCATATTCTATCTCTTCTTCTGACAGCAGTTTTAAAAATTGATTCCTCTCCATTTTTAAAGAATTGTGCCTGTAAATTACCTCTGGTCTTCTATTCCCGGCTGTTAAAATCATTTCAGCTTTTTCCATTCCATACTGCTCAATGAATTTTTTAACCATCCAGATCGGATATGAATATTTAACCGATAAATATTTTTCAGGATTTTTCTTTTGATCTGGAAGCTTTAGTTTATCCTGTTTGCGGTTAATATTTCTTAATACCCCATTGGTAAAAGAAACAGCTCCTTTTTTAGAATTGGGCAAAATCATCTTTACTGCTTCAACACTCTCATAAATTGCAGCTCTGGCAGGTACCTTATCAAGAAAAAAGAGCTGATAAACACCTATTCTCAGCCCTGTCAAAACTTCTTTATCCATTTTATTTAGTGGAGTTTTAGAAAAACTATCTATTATATAATCTAAATATAATTTATTTCTAATTACACCATAAAAAATTTCTGTAAAAAGGCCTTTATCCCGCTGATCCTCTATTTTTTTCAGTTCAGAGTCCAGCAATAAATTTGAATAGCTGCCAGCTTCTACTCTAAGCAGAGCTTTTAATATTTTCAATCTTAAATTTGACAATTAATCATCACCCATTCCTGCTAAGAGTAAAATTCTGAGCATATTTGCCAGAGCAACTAAAGTAGTGGCCACATAAGTGAAGGCAGCAGCTTTAAGAACTTTTTTGGCACCCTTTATTTCAGTCTCAGTTAAAAGATCGGTGCTTTTTAAATTACTGATTGCCCTGTTACTGGCATTAAACTCGACCGGGAGTGTTACCAGGTGAAATAGAAAAGCTGCTGAAAATAAAACAAATCCAGTCATAATAAGAAAATCAGCCCGAATAAAAAACCCAAAAATTGCAAGCGGCAGACCAAAACTTGACCCAATATTAGCAGCTGGAACCAGTGAAGCTCGTAGAGAAAGTGGCCTGTAATTTTCCTTATCCTGAATTGCATGTCCCACCTCATGAGCAGCTACTCCTACCGCTGCGATAGAGTTATTGTTATAAACATCTGATGACAAATTAAGTGTTTTGTTTTTAGGATCATAATGATCGCTTAATTTACCGTCGGTTTTTCTAATTTCAACATTATCTAAATTATTCCGAGTCAAAATTTTTCTGGCAGCATCTGCACCTGTTAAATTCGATGTGATCTGTACTTCGTTATATTTATTAAAAGTGTTCTTTACTTTATACTGTGCATAAAATGCAATTAAAATAGCCGGTAAAAGCACAATCATTGTTGGATCAAAGAAAAACGGATACATAAAAATCTACCTCCCTTTCGAAAAAAATATATATTTTAATTACTCTTTAGTTTTAAATTTAGTTTTTTCTTCAAGCTGGTGCCCATTTAAGAAATCAGCAGCTTTTAATCTTTTAGCTCCCGGCAGCTGAAGTTTTTCTATAGCTAAAATTCCATCTCCAGTCTGAACCAGTATGCCTGCATCCTGATCTGCCTTA
This sequence comes from Halanaerobium sp., assembly GCA_003070825.1. Lineage (GTDB taxonomy): Bacteria > Bacillota > Halanaerobiia > Halanaerobiales > Halanaerobiaceae > Halanaerobium. Next base: position 2,164 of record QBLP01000207.1, read on the forward strand.
ATAATAGTTCCAGGTTGATAATCACTATTATCCTGCTTGGTTAAACTGCTTTTCCAGATCTTTACTCGCTCATCATTGAGCTCTGTATAAGCTCCAGGCCAGGGATTAACTCCTCTAATCAGATTGTGAATGTCCTGCGCACTCTGATTCCAGTCAATCTCACCCAGTGATTTATCAATTTTATAGGCAAATGTTGCTTCAGAATCGTCCTGTGGAATTCTAGGAGCCTCACCTGTTTTAACATCTTTTAAAGTTTTAAGCAACAGTTCTGCACCCTTTTCAGCAAGCTCATCATGCAGCTCCCCCACAGTCTCATTTTCTGAAATTTCAACCTGCTGCTGATAAATTATATCTCCATCATCCCAGCCTTCATCCATATACATTGTGGTGTTTCCAGTAACTTTTTTGCCATCAATAATTGCTCTGTGAATTGGGCTGGAACCCCTATACTCTGGCAGCAGTGACGCATGAAGATTAATACATCCATATTTAGGTACTGCAAGCAGTTCAGGGGTTAATTTTTGTCCAAAAGCTACAACCACTATAAAATCAGGTTCTAACTGCTTTAACTTATTTAAAAAATCTTTCTGATTTACATTTTCACTCTGCATAATCTTTAAATTTAAATCTAAAGCCTGATCCTTAATATCTGAATAATGAACCCGCTGACCTCTTCCACTCTTTCTATCCGGCTGAGTTACAACAGCCTTAACTTCAATCTCCTTATCATTATTTAAGGCCACCAGAGAAGGAACTGCAAATTCCGGTGTTCCCATATAAACAATTTTCATCAAATCACTCCGCAATTTTTACTATTTTATCAACAAATAAAACTCCATCTAAATGATCAATTTCATGCTGAATTGCTCTAGCTTCAAAGCCTTCTGCCTCAAACTCTATTTCTTTACCTTCTTTATTTAAAGTTCTGACTTTAATTTTTTCTGCCCTTATCACATCACCTGTTTCACCAGGAATACTCAAACAGCCCTCTTCCATAATTGCTTTACCCTCTTCTTCGATAATTTCTGGGTTGATTAATGTAATTTTATTACCTTCGCGGATATCTACTACAGCAATTCTTTTTAAAATTCCTACCTGAGGAGCTGCAAGTCCAACTCCATCTTCCTCATACATTGTATCAAACATATTATCTATAAGAGTAAGCGTTTTTTTATTTACTCCATCTATTTCCTTAGCTTTGCTTCTTAATACGGGATCTCCAATTTCTCTTACCTTTAAAAGAGACATAATATCTACCTCCTAAATTATATTATAACATTTGATAGGGATCTACATCAATACGAATTTCTACAGAATCATTAGTATTTTTTTCCATGAAACGTTTTTCAATCAGTTGAATAATATATTCTCTATTTTTTACCGAGTTAAATTTCAAAATTAGCTGCCACCTGTATTTACTTCTAAGCCTGCTCAGTACAGCAGGTGCTTCCCCAAATTTTTCTAAATAGCGGTCACTGTAATTATCCAAAAAAGATGAAAGCCGCCTGCTCTGTTCAGCAGTTTTCTTTTCACTTTTGCCACTAATTATAATATTCAAAAGTCTGCAGTAGGGTGGATAATTTCGATTTTCCCTAATCTTGTTTTCTTTTTTATAAAAAGCATCATTTTCCTTTTCCAGAATAGCTTTAATGCTGTAGTGATCAGGCTCATAGCTC
>QBLP01000208.1 GCA_003070825.1 Halanaerobium sp.
GGTTTTTGCAGGACACTAACTTTTAATTTCTATAATACTCAGCAATAATTTGATCCATCACCCGTGTTGTTCTGGCTGCACTTTCACCAGTAGAAGGCGACTCTCCCTTACCCAGTAAACTGGCAACTACTTTTTCTAAAAGCGGCTGCTGAACATGTTCCGGATAAGGAAATTCTATTTCCTGGCGTCCGTCTTCATTTTCTAAAATTATAGCTTCTTCACTAAATGAAGAAAATAAAAGTCTGCCTTTACTGCCGATTATCTCATTCTGGTCCAGATCATGAAAACCATTGAAAGTCCAGCTTCCAATTCCCTGAATCCCATTTTCAAATCTAAAGGTCATTACAACATTATCTTCTGCAGGATAATAACCAGCCTGATTGGAAGCAAAACCAGCCGCTGCATCGATTGGGCCAAAATAATAATCAAATAGATCAAGGGTATGTGCTGCCAGATCTAAAAACTTGCCTCCTCCTGCAATTTCAGGTAATACTCTCCAGGGAAGACTGCTTTCATCTTTTTCTTCTGCTGCTACTGGCTGGGCCAGCCTGATATTTACTGTTCTAATTTCCCCAACTGCTCCTGAATCAAGCAGTTCTTTGATTTTTAAAAATCTGGGCATTGCCCGGCGGTAATATGCTGCATGCAGCTGCACATCATTTTCCGCACAGACTCTGATCATTTCTGCTGCTTCTTTGTAGTTTCTGGCCATTGGTTTTTCTACATAAACCGGCAGTCCTGCCTCAGCTGCCATAATAGTATATTTCTTATGGGTGGAAGGCGGGGTGGCCACATAAACAGCATTAACCTCTGGATCATTAATTAAATCTTCTGCTTTATCATACCAGCGGGGGACATTATGCCTTTCAGCATAATCCTCTGCCAGTTCGCCCGTCCTTCTCATTACAGCAACTAAGTCTGAATTCTTTATTTTCTGCAGTGCTGGTCCACTCTTCTTTTCTGTTACATCACCACAGCCAATAATTCCCCATTTTACTTTTTCCATTTATAATTACCTCCCTTTAAAAATTAAAAAATCTATATAAATACTATCAGATACAAATTTATTGATAGATAAAGTTTTCCCTATTTACCTTCATGTCCGATCGGCTCAATATGAACATAAACTAAATCGACCTCTTCCAGCCCTTCAACAGCCTGCCTCACATCTTCTCCAATTTGATGGGCTTTGCTCAAAGGAATATCGCCATCGACATTTATATGCATATCTACTCTTAATTGTGGACCTACATATTCAGCTACAATTCGATGCACATCTGCAACTTCAGTTACTGAAAAAGCTGCTTCGGCTATTTTTTCAGTTAATTCTAGATCAGCTCCTCTACCGATAAGATATCCTACATTTTCCCAGGTGATTTCCCAGGTGGCTTTGAAAATCCAAAGAGCTACAATAAGACCAGCAATGGGATCTAAATATGGATGGATAAAGTGGGATCCCAGGACACCTATCAGAGCAAGAGTTGTACTTATAATATCAACCAGATTATCCCGAGCACTGGCTTGAATAGCCGGGCTATATACTTTCTCTCCAATCCCGGAAACAAGATAATACATTATATATTTTACAACAATAGCTATCACCATCACCAAAGATGTCCATCCCAGAGCTGTAGGCTCTGTTTGCCCCAGAAAATTTTGAATGCTCTGCCAGACTGCAGCAATTCCCGCAGAAGCCATAGCTGCTGCAATAAAGAGGCTGACCAGTGGTTCAAACTGACTGTGCCCCTGAGGATGTGTTTCATCGGCTGGACGCTGGGATACATAGAGTCCGATTCCCATAATTATGCTGTAGAGCGCATCTGATAAAGAGTTTGCTGCATCAGAAAAGACAGCACTACTGCCTGAGAGCCAGGCCACTATGCCTTTAATGACTGCTAATAAAAGATTACCCCCAATTGCATAAATTATTGCTTTTATATATAATCTGCTACGTTTAGAATCAGAGACATCAGTTCTGACTCGTTCAATACAGCGGCTATTATAGTATGCTGTCTTTTTCCCACATTCTTCATCCATTTCCCGTTCTCTATCTTTTTGTTGATTATCATTTGACCCTGATTTGGTCATTTTTATCGCTCCTTAACTCTACAAATTTAAATATTTTTTAAAAATAAATCTGTTCATTTTATAGGAGAGTCTAATAATAATTTAATCAAAAAAATATCTTACATAAATTATTTTTTGAATTTAAAAAACTGAATATTGATATTTTTTCAAAATTATGCTATTCTTAGTATATAGTTTCATTGTTCCAGTCACGAAAAAGGTAACCTTTAAGCGAAAGCTAAAGGGCGCAAAGCTCTGGAGCCTAAGATCAATTTTTTGTTGATTATGGCTGCCTGGCTGCCGAAGCAGGAACAGGATTTTTGTTTCTCAAAAAAATAAAACTTTTTATTCTGTTCCTCCAGTAGGGGTAAATCCATCGGGAGATGGAGACACAAAGCCACGGGTCTCAAAAAGAGATAGCCGGGTTACAAAAGGAGGCAAAAAAATGTTTAAAAAATCAGTAGTTTTAGCAATTGTAATGGTGATGTTAGTTTCTTTTTCAGCAGCGACTATAGCTGAAACAAAAACAACTACAGGTGAAGGACAGGCTCCCAACAATAAAGCTGGCGTAAGGGTTTTAGTTGATGATAACAATGATGGAGTAAAAGAAATTCATTTCCTTCCTGCGGTTAACGAGAATGGTAAAGAAAATGGCAAGCCAACTAACCCAATAGCTGTTGCGGGAAAATAAATTTTTAATTTATTACTTCTACTGCTTACTTTTAAAAGTAAGCAGTAGATTTTTTGTTTTTAACTCTGACCAACAAATTTCTTTTCCGCTTTTAAAAAGGCTTCTACAGCTCGTGGGGCAAACTGTTTTCCCTTTTCTTTCTTAATTTCTGCCAGAGCTTCCTCTCTTGTAAGAGCCCTCTGATAGGGTCTTTCATAAACCATAGCATCATAAGCATCAACAACAGTTAAGATCTGTGCTTCAATTAAAATCTCATCACCTTTTAGACCCTGAGGATAACCTTGACCATCATAACGCTCATGGTGTTGATATATTATTTCAGCTACCTGTTCAAAATATTTATTACTAAAACGCTCAAGTAGAATTGTCTTACCCCATTTAGCATGCTTTTTCATAATCTCCCATTCTGACTCTGTTAATCTTCCAGGTTTCTGCAACAATGATTTCGGTATTTTTGCCTTACCAATATCGTGAAGAAAGGAAGCATAACCTAAATTAAATAATTTTTTTTCACTCAAGTCAAGTTCTTTTGCAGTTAGTCTGCTTAATCGCTGCAAACGATCACAGTGGTCATGGGTTTCGGTATCTTTATCAGCGATTTGTTCATTCAGTGCCATTAGCTCATTAATTTTTTTCTGCTCACTGGCAAAAATAGGGATAGACGAAATATATAACAAAGTTACTTCGGTTAAAGTCTTAAAATACTTTTCTTCTTCCCCACTTTTGGCAGTTATTGAATCTCCGGCTTCTAAAGTAACTTTTTCATCCTCAGAAGCAACAGTTCCTTCTAAAATATAAAAAAGTTCAAAACTATTCTCATCTCCAGCTGCTATCTGAAAAGTCTTATCAGCTGTAATATGCTGTTTGATAACCTCAAGGTTGTCATTTTTAGCTATCAAGAAGAGCTGTGTCGATCTTTTTTCCACTTTATCAAGATATTCATCTTTTCTATTTATAATAATATTATTGGGATTTAAAGGAAATTTGTTATTTTCAGCTTCGATTTCTTTCATATTTTGATATCTCCTTTTATATAGAAGCAAAATTTTAGGCTTTATAG
>QBLP01000209.1 GCA_003070825.1 Halanaerobium sp.
CTATTCGCCGGTTTATTTAGTGGATCTCTTTTTATTTTGTCAAAAAGAATATACAGAATCTATACTTCTAATATTATAACCTATAATCAAATATATGGACCTTTATCGATAATTCCAATCTTTTTGCTCTGGCTCTATTTGATCTGGTTTATTGTACTACTGGGAGCAGTAATCTCTTATGTGCTCCATCACCGAAGTGGTCTAAAATATATTTTGAACAGAGAAAAGATAAATCAGGGTTTAAGAGATTTGATACCGACTGCAATTTTATTAATTTTATATAAAAATTATAGAAATAAGGATAATCAGGGTGTCTCTTTTGCTCTCTTAATGGAAAAAATTAATCTTCCTGCTGAAGACATTAAGGCAGCAATAGAAAATTTAAAGGTTATGAATATTATCGCAGAAACTGAAGCCGGAAATTATCTTCCGCTTAATGAAGCCAGGAGTGTTTCAGTCTGGGATCTATATCAAAGCAACTTTTTAGCTGATAAGCTTGAAATCAAAAATATTTTTCAGGATCAGGAAATGCAAAGTCTATATTTAAAAATAAAAAATAGGGAAAAAGAAAGCTTTAAAGACATAAAATTTGTCGATTTTTTGAATTAATTTGTTTTTAGACTTTAAATTATCGCAAATTTGTGCTACAATTAATGATTGTGTCAGGCATTATGCATTGAGGAGGAATTTAAATGGTTAATAAAGCTAATAACGATAATAATGATAACCAGAATGACAGTACTGAAGAAGAAGAAAATGATCTTGATCTTTCCATACCTGATGGGGCCGGTATTGATGATTCCGTACGTGTTTATTTAAAAGAAATGGGAAAAGTTGATCTGCTTGACAAAGAAGAAGAAGTTGAACTTGCCAAAAGAATTGAACAGGGTGATCAGGAAGCACGTGCCAAGCTAACTGAAGCCAACTTAAGACTTGTTGTCAGTATTGCCAAAAAATATATAGGACAGGGAATGTCTTTTCTGGATTTAATTCAGGAAGGAAACAAGGGACTTATGAAAGCCGTAGAAAAATTTGATTACACCAAGGGTTATAAATTTAGTACCTATGCAACCTGGTGGATCAGGCAGTCTATTACCAGAGCTCTTGCTGACCAGGCAAGAACTATTAGAATTCCAGTGCACATGGTAGAAACTATGAACAAATTAAGACGAATCGAAAAAAGACTTAAAAAAGATTTGGAAAGAGAACCTACTCTAGAAGAAATCGGTGAAGAAATGAATATGGAGCCGGAAAAAGTCTTAGAAATTCAAAAGTTGGCAATGAATCAGCAGCCTACTTCTTTAGATACTCCTATTGGTGAAGAAAAAGATAGCCATTTAAAGGACTTTATTGAAGATCAGGATGCACCAGCACCTGAGATGCTTGCCTCTTCTGAGCTATTAAAAGATCAGCTGGAAACAGTACTCGATACTTTAACAGATAGAGAAAAAAGAATTATTAAATTGAGATTTGGACTTGAGGATGGACGACAAAGAACTTTAAAAGAAGTTGGAAGTCAGTTTGGAGTTACCAGAGAAAGAATCAGACAGATCCAGGCGAAGGCTTTAAGAAAGTTAAGACATCCTACCAGAAGCAAGGAACTAAGAGGTTATTTAAATAATTAATAAATAGAATATATTGGGCAGCAAAATTAAAGGCTGAATTACTTTTTAAAAGTAGTTCAGCCTTATTTTTTTAGACCTGAAAATCTCTTTAATTATTAAATTTTTTTACAACATAGGAACTAATAATCTGATATAAAAACTGGATATTATCAGATTTATCTGCAAAGTTTTGGTCTAAAAGTGGTATATCAGTCTGAATCATTGTAAAAAGGCGATAAAGATTTGAATCATCTTTATTTAGCTCCAACTCAAACTCTTTTTTTAGAATATTCACAAATAGTTCGTAAATTTGATTTATTAAAACTTTAGGAAAGCGAATTCGATTAAATTTTTGTTTCTGCTCCTCTTCTCCAATTTCCAGATCGTTCATAATATATCTAAATAATTCTCTTACAATAGATTTTTTTGCTGCCATCTCTTCTGTTATAAGTTCCAAATAACCTTGCAAATAGTTCTGCTCTGACTGCTGACAGCTTTTTTTTAGAACCTGATAAGTCTCACGCCAGCTTTCTTCGAAAACTCCAATATACAATTCCCATTTATTAGGATAATAGTTATATAATGTACCCACAGCAATCCCTACTTCTGAGGCAATTTTACGCATACTCACATTTTGATAGGGATTATCACGAAAGAGTTCCAGAGCAGTTTGAGCTATCTCCTCTTCCAGATTTTCAATAATTTTCGGCATACTTATCATCTCTCCTTTAAACACTTTCCTACTCATACTGCATCTTTAGATTTTCCTGAACTGTCATTTTCGAATCAGTTTCCAATTCTTTGATCTCGCGATAAACATAGATAAATAAAACTGCGGTTAAAATGGCTGTCAGACCATCTGCAACAGGCTGGGCCATAAATAAACCTTCCATTCCAAAGTTTCTGGAGAACAGATAAATAGCAGGAATAAAGAAAAAACCCTGTCTTGATAATGATAAAATAGTTGCCGGTATACCGTGACCAAGGGCCTGAAATAAAGTATTGATAGTTATTGCAAAACCAAGAAGAGGCAGAACTAAAGCATATAATCTTAAACCATTTGCAGCTATTTCTATAACTTCAGGGTCCTGACTGAAAAAACTAATAACCTGTTCATTAAAGAAATAAAAGGCTGCAAATAAAGCTACTCCAAAAATAGTAGTTCTTTTAATTGTGATTTTGATTGAATCTTTAAGTCGTTTAATTTTTGCAGCACCAAAGTTAAAGCCAGCTACTGGCTGAAATCCCTGGGTAAAACCAGCAATTACAAAAAAACCAAAGGAAAATACCCGGTTGATTATTCCTACTGAAGCGACAACTGCCGCCCCATAAACTGCTGCCATATTATTTAAAACCGTCATTGCCACACTGCTTAAAAGCTGCCTGATTAAAGTTGGAACTCCTATTTTCATAATTTCAGTATATATTGAAAGTGAAGGGCGGAATTCTCTTAGTTTAAAATCAAGTACACTCCTATCTGACTTATAAAAAGCTATCAGCATTATTGTAGAAACAGCCTGAGCAATTACTGTTGCAGTCGAAGCACCGGCAATTCCCATTCCAAAAGTAAAAATTAAAATAGGATCTAAAATTATATTTAAAAGAGCACCTGTGCTTAAAGCAATCATACTCATTTTAGCACTGCCCTCTGCTCTAACCATATTATTCATATTCATGTTACTCATTGTAAAAATAGAGCCTACAATTATGATTGCTGTGTAATTAACCGCATAAGGCATAATCACATCTGTAGCTCCAAATAGTCTGAGTAAGGGCCTGAGATAGTAGAGTCCGCCAGCAGCCATTATGATTCCCAGAATAAAGGTTGTGATAATTGAAGTTGTGGAAACTCGATTGGCCATTTCCTTATTATTTTCTCCCAGCAGCCTGGAAATAAATGAAGCCGAACCAATCCCAAATGTTAAACCGATAGCCGAAATAACCATAAATAAGGGAAAAGCAATAGTTACCGCCCCAATTGCTTCAGTCCCTATTCTCCCCACAAAAATTGTATCAACGATATTATAAACTGCTGTTACCAGCATCCCAATTATTGCTGGAATAGACATCTCTGTCAACAATTTAGGAATCGGCATCTCTGCCAGCTTTCTAGTCTTTTCGTCTTTATACATCCTATTACCTCCAAATAATTTATATTTTTATGAATTGCGTTCATTTAAACACAAAAAAACTTTATGAATTATGTTCACTATA
>QBLP01000210.1 GCA_003070825.1 Halanaerobium sp.
TTATCATTGCTAAGTATTTAAGAGCAATTCAAAAAATAAAAGAGATAACATGATTCAAACGGTGCTATTTAGATTTCACAACATTTGTTAAAGAACCAAGTTTGTGATAACATTATTTAAAGAATTTGACTATTGGTCAGATTTTATCAAGCTTAACAAATAGAAAGGAGTTTTAAATTGAAAACAAATCAGATGATTAAAGCTGCATTGATGGCAGCATTAACAGCAGTTGGTGCTTTTATTATTTTCCCTATTGGTCCAGTTCCTATAACCCTGCAGACTTTCTTTGTTCTGCTTTCAGGAAGACTGCTTGGAAAAAAATATGGTGTTTTAGCTCAGGTTACATATCTTTTGCTTGGTGCTTTTGGCCTGCCAATTTTCTCAGGTGGTCAGGGTGGATTGGGTGTAATTGCTGGACCTACAGGTGGTTTTTTAATTAGTTTTGTAACTGCAGCCTGGATTGCAGCCCACTGTAGTGGTAAAAATAAAAAAGATTTTTTGGTTCTTGCAGCTGCAGTTTTAAGTAACTATATTATTGGAAGTATCTATTTTTCTTTTGTAACCGGTACTGGTTTAATTGCTTCCCTCAATATGACGGTGATTCCTTTTATTCCAGGTGACTTAATAAAAGTTATCCTGGTATTAATCCTGGCCCCAGTCATTGAAAAAAGAATTGCTTTAAACAATAAAATTTAAGCTTCTAATCTTTAAAAATAAATGCCACCTGAGTACTTCAGGTGGTTTTATTTAGATCTTTAATTTAATAAGCAATCTTATCTAAATGGTAAATTATCAAAATCAAAAATACGCATTCTAATCTGCGGCATAAAATAAAAAGGCTGCTGGTTAACAAGCATATAGATTAAATATAATGCAAGCCCGATAACAATAACCGGGACAACAAACCAGAAACTACTATTCTGCAGCAGCATGTGAAAACCAAATATAATTAATAATACAGGCCAGTAACTGCGCAGAAAGAAAAATAAATTGAAATTGTATTCACCCAGGGTATCTCCCAGGAAAATGATCCCCGCAAAAATCAAAATTATTGCAATCAAACTCCGGTCGCGATTATCTGTCATTATTATCACCCTTGAGCATTAGAACCCCGGCAGCAATTAAAATTACCGGCCAGTATTTTTCCCAGTAGAGAGCTGGAATCCAGATATCAACTAAGAAGATTGACCCGACTAAAATCATGATTACTGCAAATAATTTACGGCGGTTACTACTGCTCTCAGAGTTCTGCTCCTGATACTGCTCGTAATATTCTTTTTCTTTTTTCTTTCTGGCATCATATTCTTCGTTTCTTTGTTCTTCCCTTTCGGAACCTTCCTCCTGTTCCTGCTTTGAGTGATCAAAATCTTTCTTATCCTCTATATAATAGTCATCAGGCATTCTATACTCATTTTTAACAGGTTCCTCAGACATCACAAGCCAGGCAATAATATATGCAATTAAGCCTACCCCCTGAAAGAGGAAGATAAATAAAACTGCAAGTCTAACTAAAGAAGAATCTACATTAAAATAATCTGCAAGCCCTCCGCAGACTCCGGCAATCATCCGGTCATCACGAGAACGATATAATTTTTTTGACATTTTAAATCTTCCTTTCTTTATCTTATTAATTATAAATCCAAACTCAGCTTAAATATAATAATTCTAAAATTTATTACTGATTATAGTATCGCAGATTTTAAAGCACTTGTCAAAGAAAAAAGCCGGGTTAAATACCCGACTTTTTAGTAAACTCTATCTTCTTTTTATCACTCTGAATTACTAATTGATTTTTACTAATTTTAATTCTTAACCTGCTATATCTGCAGAAAATTGCTCATTATAGAGCTGAGCATATTCACCACCATTTTCAATTAATTCCTCATGTCTGCCTCGCTCAACTATTCCTTTATCAGTTAAAACAATGATTTGATCTGCATTAATTACTGTCGAGAGTCGGTGAGCAATTACCAGAGTTGTTCTTCCCTCAGCCAGTTTTTCAAGTGATTCCTGAATAATTTTCTCACTGCGATTGTCAAGAGAAGATGTAGCCTCATCTAAAATCAAAATCGGCGGGTTCTTTAAAAATGAGCGCGCAATAGAAATCCGCTGTTTCTGGCCACCAGAAAGTTTAACTCCTCTTTCTCCAATATCGGTATCATAACCATCACTTAGATTTAAAATAAAGTCATGAGCATTAGCCTTTTCTGCAGCCTCTATTATTTCTGCATCAGAGGCATTTGCTGTACCATAAGCAATATTTTCTCTAACTGTACCATTAAAAAGGAATACATCCTGCTGGACTATCCCAATATTTCGGCGCAGAGATTCTAATGTTACATCCTTGATATCAATATTATCTATCGAAAGTCTGCCGCTGTCAATTTCATAAAAACGGGGCAGTAATTTAGTTAAGGTTGATTTGCCAGCTCCAGAAGGGCCAACAAAGGCCACAGTTCTACCCGGATCAATCTCTATATTTATATTACTCAAAACTTTCTCATGGTTATCATAGCCAAAGGTTACATCTTCATATTTAATTAAGCCTTCAACATTTTTTAATTCCTGTGCATCAGGAAGATCAACAATTTCAGGATCAACCTCTAATAATTCTTTAAAACGGCTGAAACCTGACATACCCCGCTGCAGCTGTTCATTAAAGTTAACAAGCCTCCGGATGGGATTCATAAACATATCTACATAAAAAAGAAAAGCTACCATCTGACCGGCAGTTAGAGAACCATTATAAATAAAATAACCTCCTGCTGCCAGAGTACTCAGACGAATTAAATTGATGAAAAGGTTCATTCCCGAATGAAACTGGGCCATGTTTTTCATTGCCCATTCGCGAGAGCGCCGGTAATTGTGGTTCCCCTCACAGAACTTTTCATTTTCGTAGTCTTCATTGGTAAAGGACTTAACGACTCTAATTCCACTCAAACTGTCTTCAACTATTGTATTAACCACTGCCATTTTTTCTCTAATCACTTTAAAGGCATGATACATTTTTTCGCCCAATTTTTTAGAGAAAAAGAACATAATCGGAATCAGGGCAAAGGTAACTAAAGCAAGCTGCCAGTGCATATTGATTAAAATAACTAAAGACCCAAGCAGAAGCATTGATGAAATTAGTACATCTTCCGGACCATGGTGAGCAAGCTCAGAAATATTGTTTAAATCATTTATAACTCTGGACATTAAATAACCAACTTTGTTATTATCATAAAACTTAAAGGAAAGTTTCTGCAGATGGGTAAAGAGGTCTGAGCGCATATCAGTTTCCATTCTGATCCCAACTACATGGCCCCAATAGTGAACAATATATTGAAAAACAAAGCGTAAAACATAAATAACAAGTAAAATCACTGAAATTCTGACCATCATGTTTAAATTTCTGTCTGGAAAATGCTGATCTATCAGCTGCTGAACAAACATTGGGTAAATCAAATCCAGCCCTGACATTAATACAGCACTTCCAAGAGTGGCTGTGAATAATTTCCAGTGGTTTTTATAATAACTTAAAAACTTTTTTAACATGATATATAGTTATCCCCCTTTTATTTACTAACTAGAAATTTTATCACAGCTGGTTGCTGATTGCAATCAAATTTATTTAAGCATTAAAAAAAGATACACCCCCAGTTGAGAATGTATCTTTTATCACAATTTATATGGCTGAAATATCGAATTTTAATCTTTGCTAATAATTAAAATCTCAACTTTCGGCGTTAGAAATCATTAATGATTTCTTGATATAACCAGGAAGAAGCTCAAAAAAGTAGTCTAATAGGTCATTTATCTTTTCTTCAGTTA
>QBLP01000211.1 GCA_003070825.1 Halanaerobium sp.
ACTTCGAAAATACCAAAATTTATGGGAATTTAAAGGATTGTTTGCACAGCTTTATTTCATTCAGGGATGCTGCATGATAAAAAGTTGTAAAGTGGTGTTTATATTTATTAATACTTTTGTTTTCATCTTTCGGTTTATCTTCTTTTAGTCCACTATCCAGTGAACTATTTTCTCTGTTATCACGACTCGATTCTTTAATATCCATCAACTGCTCAAAGGAAAGATTGCCATCATAAGCCCTATCTTTTAGTGAATAATATCTGTCTTTACCAATCCTGCCTTCAGCATATAATCGTTTTATCAGGGAAATTTTTTCCTGAGTGTCATCCGGCCGTCGATCATTATATCCTGTATTTCTGCTGTCATAGACCCGAAAAAGTTCATGGAAGCCACCACATCCCATTATTATACATCTCCAGTCTTTTTAGATCTTAGATTGGCAAGTTCTTCTTCAATTTTTGAATCACGCTGAATTTGATTAAGAGACTTATCAATATCATCTTTTGCATTAAGATCATTTACTAACTCACCATCAGCAACTAACTCATCTATGGCCGAAAGCTTAGCTTCCTTCTTTTCTATCTTTTCTTCAGCTCTCTTGATCTGCTCATTTAAATCAGTAATATCACTGCTGGCTCCGGTAATAATCTCTTTTACTTCCAGCTGAGCATCGGCAGATTTATTTATAAAAGTCAACTCTTCTTTTTTAGTTTCCAGCTTTTTAATTTGTTCAGCCAGTGTTCTTTTATTGGATTTAATAACCTCAATCTTATTCTCTATTTTTTCTATCTCAGTTTTCAAAGTACTCTTTTTTTCATTTAAGTCTGCCTTTTTCTCTAGAGCAGCTCGTGCCAGTTCTTCTTTTTCTATATCCACAGCAGTCTGCGCCTGCTCCTGGGCAAGTTCTGCCTTATCTTTAACATATTCTAAGTCTTTTTCCAGACCCTTTTTGATTGTAGTTAGCTCCAATAAAGAGTTCTGAACCTGCTGTAAATGTTCTTTCATCTCCTGCAGCGATATATCCAGTAATTCCTCGGGATCCTCAACTTCATCCACAAATTTACTCATTTTTGCCTCAAATACTTTCTTCATCCTCTTAAATATTTTCATTTAATAACTCCTCCCTGATTAAAAATCAGTTATAATAAAGTCATACTATTTGCGGGTCTGTTATTTTAATTGTTCAAATTCTACCGTAAATCATTTATAATATCATCTAATTCTTTTTTAGTTATTTCACCTGCAGCATAACGCTCTTTAGCAATCGCTTCAGCCTGATTTACCTGATAATTAGAGTTACTTCTGTTATACCCTGAACCAGAACTGTTGATATTTCCATTGTTAAAATAATATATTACAGCAATAATGATTATTATCCAAAAAATCAAGGAAAACCCTCCTCCCATCATTCCTAAACCAAATCTCATCATAGTTTTCACTCCTTTTTTAAATGCTTTATACCCTCAACCCGTAATTATATAATAACAATTAAATGTGAAGAGATTATGAATTTTAGCTTTAAACTATGAGTTACCATTATTATTAATCTTAGCACAACTAGATTTTATAAATACATTATACCCCTATCGGGTACCATAAGTAAAGTATAACACTCAGGATTAATTTTGTCAAAAAAAAGAGCTTTCTACTTTGAAATAGAAAGCCCCCTAGAAAAAAACTATTCAGTATCATTTATTATTTAATTTTGCTTTATGACTTTATTAAATTTTATAAACCATAATCATTGTTTTACTTTGCTTATTATCTTAAAACTTTAACATCTTAGCATTGATTGCTACAATTACTGTACTCATCGACATTAGTACTGCACCAACTGCTGGAGAAATCATGATTCCAACTCCTGCAAGCACACCTGCTGCCAGTGGAATGGCAAAGGCATTATAGCCTGTAGCCCAGAATAAATTCTGAATCATCTTCTTATAAGTTAAGCTGCCAAATTCGATCAGCTTAAGAACATCAAGCGGATCACTTTCAACCAGAATTATATCTGCTGTTTCGGCAGCTACATCTGTACCTGAACCGATGGCAATCCCAATATCAGCTTTAGCCAGTGCTGGAGCATCATTAACACCATCACCAGTCATCGCGACAAAGGCACCTTCAGCCTGCAGCTCTTCTACTTTTTTCTGCTTCTCATCAGGTAGAATTTCAGCAAAGTAGTCAGTTAGACCAAGTTCATTACTTACATACTCTGCAGTTTTCTGATTATCTCCGGTCAGCATCTTAACTTTAATTCCTTTATCTTTAAGCTTTTGTACTGCCTCATAAGAGCTTTCTCTAATTTGATCGGCCAGTCTAACCATTCCAATTAAATTTCCAGCTTCTAAAATAAAGACTTCAGTAAATGGTCCTTCTTTTAAAGCATCCTCTGGTACCTCTATATTATTTTCTTTCAGATAACCTGGAGAAACAGCTTTAAAATCTCCACCTTCTATTTTTCCGATAACACCCTTACCTTTGATTATTTCAAAATCATCGACTTTCAGCAGCTCAACTTCATCTTCTTTTGCTTTCTTTACTATTCCAGTTGCAATTGGATGTTCTGATTCCTGTTCTAAAGAAGCTGCTTTCTGCAGAATATCTTCCTTATTATACTGATCCACAAAGCTTTCCACTGCTTCAACTCCAAATTCTCCTTTAGTCAGGGTACCTGTTTTATCAAATAATACTGTATCTATTTTACGTGCATTTTCAAAAGCAGTACGATCACGGATTAGCAGTCCATTTTTAGCTGATAGAGTTGTGGAAACAGCTACCACCAGTGGAATAGCAAGACCTAAGGCATGGGGACAGGTGATAACCATCACTGTTGCCATTCGCTCTATAGAAAAAGCTAAGTCTCCGCTAATAAAGTACCAGCTAAAAAGAGTAATTGTTCCTGCACTGATAGCAATTAATGTCAGCCAGAAAGCTGCTCGATCGGCAAAATTCTGAGTTTTTGATTTATCCGCTTGAGATTCCTTAACCATTTCTATAACCTGGGACAGATAACTCTCATCTCCTGCTTTTTCAATTTTAATTTTAATTGAGCTGTCACCATTAACAGAACCTCCTATTACTTCATCATCAACTTTTCTTTCAACCGGTTCTGATTCTCCGGTTAACATTGACTCATCTATATAGGAATCTCCCTCGTAGATTACTCCATCAGCCGGAATTTTTTCTCCCGGTTTAACTAAAACCTGATCTTCTTTTTTTAGCTCTTTTATTTTAATTTCCGTAACTTCTCCATCAACAATTTTATGAGCCTGATCCGGCATTAATTTTGCCAGTTCTTCTAAAGCATTAGAGGCTCCCATAACCGAGCGCATTTCAATCCAGTGACCTAAAAGCATAATTACAATTAAAGTTGCAAGCTCCCAGAAGAAAAATCTACCTTCCAGACCAAAGACAACAGCTGAACTGTAAAAATAAGCGACAGAAATTGCAAGAGCAATTAAAGTCATCATACCCGGATTTTTATCAGCTAACTCATTTTTCATTCCACTTAAGAATGGCCAGCCTCCATAAAAGAAAATCAATGTAGAAAGTGCAAATAAAACATATCTACTACCTGGAAAATCAAGACTGTAGCCCAAAAAATTCTGAATTAAAGGTGAAAGCAATAAAATTGGTACTGTGATCACTAAAGATATTTTAAATCGTTTCTTAAAATCATCTAACATTTTTTGATGATCCATTTTTGTACCTCCTTTTATAACTACATATTATCAAAATATTCATATTTATAAACATATGCAACATAAATCCCAGCACAATTAAAGTCATTAC
>QBLP01000212.1 GCA_003070825.1 Halanaerobium sp.
ATAAAGATTGATAATCTAAGAAGTACTGGAGGTATAAGATGCAGAATTTTTCAATTGATGATCAAAAGTATATGGCCAGGGCTTTAAATCTTGCCCGCAGAGGTGAAGGAAGTACTTCCCCAAACCCTATGGTGGGAGCGGTTGTGGTTAAAGATGGAGAAATTATTGGTGAGGGTTATCATCAGCAGTATGGTGGGCCCCATGCAGAAGTCTTTGCACTTGAGGCTGCAGGGGAAGCTGCCCGTGGTGCTGAGATTTATGTTACACTTGAGCCCTGCAGCCATTATGGCAAAACACCACCCTGTGCTCAAAAAGTTATTGATTCCGGGATTAAAAGAGCAGTAATTGCTATGGTTGATCCCAACCCTGAGGTAGCTGGCAGAGGAATTGAAATGTTAAAAGAAGCGGGGATAGAAGTTGAAGTTGGACTTTTTCAGGAAAAAGCTGAAGTCTTAAATGAAATTTTTTTGAAATATATTCAGAGTGAATATCCCTTTGTCTATTTAAAAAAGGCTCAGACCCTGGATGGATATATAGCTACCAGCACTGGTGATTCTAAGTGGATTACCAACTCCAAAGCCAGGCTGGAGGGTCATAAATTAAGACATCGGGTTGATGCAATTATGGTTGGGATTGGTACAGTACTGGCTGATGATCCTTCGCTAACTGCCAGGCTGGAAGATAAAAATGGTATTGATCCTTTAAGAATTATTCTGGATCCTCTACTTGATATTCCGCTGGATGCTAAAATTATCAATCAGCAGTCAGAGGCCGAAACCCTGATTATCTGTGCCGATGATTTTCCTCCTGCCAGGGCGTCAACAATTCTTACTAAAAAGAAAAAATTAATGGAAAAAGAGCAGGTTCAGCTTTTGAGTTTTAAGGCTGAAAACGATGATTATTTTGAGCTTAGAGAAATTTTAAAAACCCTGCATCAGCGTAAAATAAGCAGTCTCCTGGTTGAAGGAGGAGCTAGATTAAGTCATACATTTTTGCAGGAAGATCTGGTCGATAAATTTTATTATTTTATTGCTCCCAAAATTTATGGAGGCAGTGACGGTATAGCTTCTTTCTGCGGCAGCGGTCCCAAAATGATGTCAGCTGCAGTTGAACTAAAAATTACTGAACAGAAAAATCTGGGAGATAATATTCTATTAATTGGAGAAAGGAAAAATACTCAAAGCTGAGTTTAGTTTATAAATATGCCACTGAAATGGGAGGTGAATTTATTGTTTACCGGTATAATTCAGGAAAAAGGTCAATTTTTGCGCAAATTTAAAGGCAGCAGCAAGTATCAGCTGGAAATTAAGGCTGAGAAAGTTCTAAATGAAGTAAAAAAAGGAGACAGCATCGCAGTCAATGGGGTCTGTCTGACAGTAGTTGATTTTGGCAGTGATTATTTTAGGGCGGATGTGATGCCTGAGACTTTAAAAGCTACCAATTTGGGTGATTTAGAGCGGGGCTCAGTGGTTAATTTAGAGCAGTCTCTGCGGCCGGATGACTTTATTGGGGGTCATTTTGTCACCGGACATGTTGACAGCACAGCACTTGTTAGGTCAATTAAAAGTGAAAATAATGCTAAAATTTTAGAACTGGAAGTTGATCAGGAGACAGAAAAATTTATTGTTCACAAAGGCTCGGTTGCCTTAAATGGGGTCAGCCTGACAGTGATGGGGATTACCGACGGTATTTTAAAGATTTCACTGATTCCAGAAAGCTGGGCAGAAACAAATCTTTCCGATCTTGCTGCTGGAGATCTGGTTAATATTGAGACTGATATGCTGGGCAAATATGTTTATAAGATGCTCGGGAATAAAACCAGTCAAGCGAGAGCTGAGACAGAGATGTCGAAAGATTTTTTAGCTGAAAATGGTTTTGTATAAATAAAATATTTAAAAATATTTTTTAAAAAGTTAAAGCAAGTATTTGTCCGAAAGGAGAATTTAAATGGATAAAATAGAAGCTGCAGTAGAAGATATCAAAGCAGGAAAAATGGTAGTAGTTGTTGATGATGAAGATCGAGAAAATGAAGGTGATCTTTTAATGGCTGCTGAAAAAGTAGATAAAGAGGCCATTAATTTT
The DNA here is from genome assembly GCA_003070825.1 of Halanaerobium sp. Taxonomy (GTDB): domain Bacteria; phylum Bacillota; class Halanaerobiia; order Halanaerobiales; family Halanaerobiaceae; genus Halanaerobium. The sequence goes on from QBLP01000212.1 coordinate 2,083, forward strand.
ATGATCAAGGAGGCAAGAGGGCTGGTCTGTACTCCAATGGAAAGTGAGGCAATTTCAGGCCTTGATTTACCGTTAATGGTTGATGAAAACACAGAAACTCACGGAACAGCTTTTACAGTTTCTGTTGACCATAAAGAGGTTACAACCGGTATCTCAGCTCAGGAGAGGGCACTTACCATTCAAAAACTGGTCGATCCAAAGTCCAAAGCCGGTGATTTTATGCGCCCCGGTCATGTATTTCCGCTGGTTGCTAAAAAAGGTGGAGTTTTAAGAAGAGCCGGTCATACAGAGGCCGCTGTTGATTTAGCCAGACTGGCTGGTTTAAAGCCTGCAGGAGTTATCTGTGAGATAATTAAAGAAGATGGGGAAATGGGGCGTCTGCCTTATCTGAAAGAATTTGCAGAAAAACATGATTTGAAATTAATTTCGATCGAAGATTTAATCAAGTACAGAAAAGAAAAGGATAAGCTGATTGAACTGGCAGCAGAAGCAGAACTGCCGACTGATTTCGGTAATTTTAAAATTAAGGTATTTACAACTAAAGTTGATGACAAAGAGCACATTGCAATTATCAAAGGTGATGTAGAAAATAAAGAAGATGTACTGGTTCGGGTTCACTCCCAGTGTATTACGGGAGATATTTTTGGCTCCAAAAGATGTGACTGTGGTGAACAGCTGGGAGCAGCACTGCAGCAGATTGAAGATGAGGGCTGTGGAGTTGTACTCTATATGCGGCAGGAAGGACGCGGTATAGGGCTTGTCAACAAAATCAAGGCCTACCAGCTGCAGGATCAGGGAATGGACACCGTGGAAGCCAATGTGGCTCTCGGTTTTGATCCTGATTTAAGAGATTACGGAATTGGAGCTCAGATTCTTTCAGAAATTGGACTGACAACAATCCGCCTGCTGACAAATAATCCAACCAAAATTGTCGGCCTCGAAGGTTACGGCCTCAAAGTGACTGAAAGAGTTCCAATCGAAATTGATCCAAATCAGGAAAATGAGTTTTACCTTAAAGTTAAAAAAGATAAAATGGGCCACCTGCTCGATCTATAAAACTTATTTGAACCGGGTACAAAATAAATTATTCACAAAAAGGAGAATGATAAAAATGAAGACAATCGAAGGAAAACTGAATGCACAGGGAATGAAGACAGCAATTGTAGTTGGTCGTTTTAATGAATTTATTTCCGGTAAATTACTGGAAGGTGCAGTTGATGCCTTAAAAAGACATGGAATGGATGAGGCAGATATTGATGTTGTCTGGGTGCCGGGAGCATTTGAGATTCCGCTGACTGCAAAGAAACTGGCAGTTAAAGAAGAATATGACGGTGTAATTGCCCTGGGTGCAGTTATTAGAGGAGAAACTCCTCATTTTGATTATGTATCAGCAGAGGTTTCAAAAGGGGTTGCTAAAGCGGGTCTGGATACTGAAAAGCCGGTTATTTTCGGAGTTCTGACAACAGATACAATTGAACAGGCTATTTCTAGAGCTGGGACAAAGTCCGGAAATAAAGGCTATGATGCTGCTGTTTCTCTGATTGAAATGGTTAACCTTTTTCAGGAACTTGAATAAAAATACTATTTTAAAAAAACTCTAATTATAAATCCTCTTCAGTAAATTTTTAGATTTTCTGAGGAGGATTTTTTCAATCGCTTTAATTTACCTCTTAAATTA
>QBLP01000213.1 GCA_003070825.1 Halanaerobium sp.
TTAAATCTAATTCTATCAAGTTCATAATCAACTTCACTGCTGTCAATACTGTATTTTAGATCATTATTTAAATAATAAGCCCAGTTTCCAGTTCTACCATAAAAATTTAAATCTCCATTAATCTCTTTATCTTGACCACCAAAAATTCTTTCTTCTAAATTTAATTGAATTCTATAATGGACAGAACTCAGCTGAAAAGATTTCTTCTTATCTCCCAGAATTTCTTTTTCCTCTTCCTGATAGATTAATTTCTCTTTTTCTTCCTCTTCTTCAAGACCATCTTCTATTTCAGTATCTTTAAAAAATTCTCCTTCCACTACAACTTCCTGCAGAGAATTATTCCAGCTAATTTGATAATCTGTTAGATATTCAAAAACTTCTTTTGCCAGATAAAACTCACCTCCAGCAATCACAGGAGGCCTGTCATCCCATTCCAGGTGCTCTATATATACCTTTGCTGTTAAATCAATTTTTATTTCACGCTGCCCTTTTTCTATAGTCAGCATAGATAAATCTCTATTAAAATTAAGCTCCACTTCAAGGTATGGTGCAATCAAATTAGCCGGTAAGAGTATATAATCTTCCTCACTAAAATAAAATATTTCAAAAAAATCATCCTGATCGTAGGCCTGCTCTCTGTTGATATCGAATAAAGTTAATAAGATAATACTGGTTTCAATATCTAAATTGTCTTCAACTAATTCCTGGGCATCCATAAAAACAGGACTTAGAATCAAAAAAATAAATAGAGTAATTATTATTAAGTTCTTCATATTTTTCACCAACCTACTCTATTTTAATTGGAATCTGATATTCAGCATTTCTATTAATATTATGGAGATTAAATTTAAGCATAAATTTATAATCTCCAGCTTCAAGTCTATCTTCCAAATAAAATGCAAATTCTCTTTCGTTATGGGGAAGTATTAAAAGCTCAGACAGTTTTTTTTCCATAACAACATTATTTTTACTATCAACAATGCGATATGAAGGATAATATCTAATATGGGCTTCCCCTTCATTTCTAACTTTAATTACTACTCCCTGAGGTAAACCAACATCGTTTTTGAATATTCTCAAACCTGAAAATTTGAAATTGTATTTTACATTTTCAGGTATAAAATAAATTACTGTACCTACTTGACTTTTAACTCTTGAACCAGTGGCTACATCAATTTGATCAGTTTCATGTTCGAAAAAAACTACCCCTCTCCGTTCCTTTGAAAATTCGGTAATTTCTGGATCAGAAATAGTAAATCTAATAACCTGTTTACCACCTGCTGGAACTGTAAAGATACGAGGATTAAATTTTATTAACCCATCTAAACTATAATCAGTCTCTCCAGCATCAAAAAATATTACAGAATCTCTTTCATCTAAAGACCAGTCATTTAAAAAAGCTGTTAATTCAACTTCTTCCTCACCAGAATTAAATACCTCAATTAACCCAGTATTATTTCTCTGTTCCAGAGTATTAATTAATATTCTGGAAGGATCAACTTTGATCGAAGCTTTAACCTGCATAATTAAACTACTAGAAATTATTAAAAGACAGATCATAACTAAAATTTGTAGTATTACTCGAATTTTAATACCTCTAATCATAGAAACTACTCCTTTCTACTTATTCAGGGGCTGAAATTTCAGCCCCTGCCTTGTAGTGGAAAAATTATATTCTTCCTTATTAATTAAATTATACTTTTTAGATTGTTACTGCTCTAAATAGGATTTCGCCATCATAACGACCATGAGTTACACCCATGTTATAAGGAACTCTAAAGTTGTGTAAAGCCTCCATTTTAACACCTGGAGTTCCGTTGAATTTAACAACCTCTGGAGCACCAACTATAGCAAAAGTATCTTCTGTCCATGAACTTTCATTAATTTTAGTTCTCATATCCATTGGAAGTAAATCATCGGCTGTATTAGACAGCGGATCTGCCTTAACAGAATATTTAAACTGGTCATTAGAGATTACTTCTACCATAAACATATCACATGCACCAATATATACTTCTGAGCCAGGATTAATTTCTGCATTCTGTCCATGACCTAAGGATACCCAGTCTTCATTTAAGAAACCACCAATTTCGTTATCAAAAACAATATGATAACCGTCTGCTTCTGTACTTGCTTCAGCATTTGCACCATAACTGATCGCTGCTGTTGTTCCCTGGTTACCTGTTAATTTCATCTCGATAAAGCAGGGAATATAAGCTTCAACATCAACTAGAATTTCTACAACCTGGTTACGACCATCTGTGTCGAGTGTATATCCAGTTCTATCCATATCTTCTAAAATTGTATACATGCCTGGATTATTTGGATCTACATGGTTGTAAACAACTACACCATCATCATTAAAATGATCATCATAATTTGCATAATACTCGCTCCAGATATCACTTTCATCAAATACTAATGGATTTGTGAGAGTTCCTGGATAACTAGGTTGTGCCATAACTGCACCTGAGAGAATAAATACCAACGCTAAAGCTAATACCAACATTTTTTTCATAATAAATTCCTCCTTAGTTTTTTAAACCCCTTTTCCACACTGAAACTTTATATTAAGTATCAGCCTGAGCTGATAGCGTAACCAAGTTTGTTACTCAAGGGAAAAACTCATCTGATAATCTTTTTCTCCAGCAATTACTTTTCTAAAATCTTCTATTCTCAGCTGATAAAAAATTTCTACCTGACCCAAACTTAATTTGGCTGTGTTTGAACCATTAGCAATAACTGTTTCCACTGCATTTAGATTAACAAATTCACTCTTATAATCTACAAAAGATCTGCTCTCAGAATCTGCAGCAACTCGGATTGAAAGATTATCTGTATTTTCTTTAGCAATCATTACTTTTAGTTTCCAGTCTGTATTTGATCTAATTAAAATATTCTGCTGACCGGAGCTGAAGAGGCCCATTGTTCTATTTTCAACATTTTCTATTTTAGCATTTTGAGCTGTTCCATTTAAGATTTCCATCCAGGGTCTAATCTCAAAAATTATCTCTATTTCTATAATTTTTATTTCATCTTTTAAATAAAGACTGTTTTTGTATAAACCGGGTTCATATTCTGCTTTTAAATCTAATTCTAAATTGAGGTTTTGGTTGTAAAGCAACCTATCTTTTTCTATATTAAGATCTCTACTTGAGAGAGGAAAAGAATCCTCTCTGCTGATCAGCTTTAAATTTGAAGACCCTATCTTTTGATTATCAGATCTGAAATAATCACCAGTTGTGTAGATGCTGATTATTTCTCCATCCAGATTTTGAACCGGAATCGAAAATTTAAAACTTTCACTTTGTTTGGGGGTAAAACTGCCGAGATAAACTCCAGCTGCTAAAGCCTGAAATTGGGACAGAAAAACAATTATGGTTAATATAATAATAATCTTTAATTTCATACTTTTCCGCCTCCTTTATCCGCTAAATTAATAATAACAATCTCATCTCTAAAAAATATATAATAAATCTCTAAAAAATCTCTAAATATAAAATTTAATTAAAATTATGAAAAATAATCATTTTTAATTAAAACCCTGGTTTCTAAGCCAGGGTTAAACAGAGCAAAAATAAATGCTCTGGAATAGTTTTTTTTGACAGGAGCTGAAATTCAGCTCCTGTCTTGTAGTGGAAAAGCTTTAATTTCTGTAGTATTTACTTATATATTTTTAAAGGAGCGGTATTTTGTAAATTAATCCAAACATCAGCTTTAACTA
>QBLP01000214.1 GCA_003070825.1 Halanaerobium sp.
CAAGCAGAGCGAAATCCTTTAAGAAATAATTAAAAATTATTTTAATTTCAAACTAAAAGCACTTAAAAGCCCGGAGTATAAACCCCGGGCCCTAATTATTTTTTAATTATTCTTCTAATTTCATTGGCTCACCACAGCATACGAGTTCGCCTCCACCAGCTTCTTTAACCTCAACCACATTACCACAAATTTCACAGCGATAAACTTCGCCTTTTTTCTTTACATTCATATTTTAGCCTCCTCACAGAATAATTAGAATAATAAAATTTGAGCAGTAAGTAAATTCTATCTTAAAAACTGCCTGTTTTAATTATACGCGAAAATTAAAGTTTTTGCAATATTTAATTATTTATCTGATCCAGCTTAAATTCCTTATGTATAACATTTAACGCCCTATCTGCTTCTTCTTTTTTTATCAAACAGGAAATTTTAATCTCAGAGGTTGTAATCATTTCAATATTAATATTATTTTCGCCAAATGAGCTGAACATTCTGGCCGCTATCCCCGGAGTTGACTGCATCCCTGCTCCAACTATAGAAATTTTTGCAACATCTCGATCAATTGTATAGTTATCAAATTTAAGTTTTTCCTTTATTTTTTCCAGGACGTTAACTGCCAATTTTTCCTGTTCCTGATTAATAGTAAAGGTAATATCATTCAGTTCATCCCGCTGCAGGTTCTGAATAATCATATCAACATTAACTCCTGCATCAGCTAGAGCCTTAAACATTTTACCTGCTATCCCTGGCTCATCCGGTACTCTCTCAACTGTAATTTTTATTTCTCCTAAATCACTCGCTGCTCCAACTACATTTTTTTTACCTTCCATGCTCTCATCTCCTCTAACAATTGTCCCCATGGTTTTATTAAAACTTGAGGCAATATATAAGTCTAAATTATAATTATTTGCCAGCTCAACTGCTCTTGGATGAAGGACATTAGCACCCAAATTTGCAAGTTCCAGCATTTCTTCATATGAAATCGAGTCCAGCTTACTGGCATTTTCTACTATTCTGGGGTCAGCAGTATAAACTCCATCAACATCAGAATAAATTTCACAGCGGTCAGCATTCATAGCTGCTGCCACAGCTACAGTTGTAGTATCAGAACCTCCTCGACCCAGGGTTGTAAAATCTTGATTATCATTTACCCCCTGAAAACCAGCAACAATTACAATCTTATTTTCTGCTAGTTCTTTTCTCAAACGAGTGGTATCTACATCTGTAATCATAGCCTGATTATGTTTTTCATTAGTTTTAATTTTCATCTGACTGCCGGTTAAAGAGATTGCCGGGTAACCAAGAGAATGAATTGCCATAGTTAATAGGGCAATTGAAACCTGCTCCCCGGTTGTTAAAAGCATATCTACTTCTCTTGGATCAGGATCATCAGTGATATCTCCCATTAGATCTATTAAATGGTCAGTAGTATCTCCCATTGCTGAAACCACTACTACCATTTGATTGCCTTCCTCATACCCCTCAATTACTCTTCTGGCAACATTTTTAATTAATTCAGGATTTGCTACTGAACTTCCTCCATATTTTTGTACAATTAATGACAACTGTTTCACCTTCCTATTGTTAATGATAAAATTATTATTCTGTTTTAACTGCTATTACATTATTAACAGTTAGAACTCCTTCTAGATTCTCAACTTCTTTTAGTAATTCTTCTAAATCTTTTTCTTTAATTTTCTTAGTAATGATTATTACAGGCAGCAGTGGAGTTTCAGTCAAATTATCATGTAAAATTAAATCTGCCAGATTTTTTTCTGAAAAGATATCTTTGATTTTTTCAATTATCTGTTTATCTTTTTCAAGCTGCAATCTGACATAAAAGTTGTTTGCCTGCTGCTGATAAAGGTCATTTAGTTTAATTTTATTTGCTCTTAAGGCTTCCAAATCAAAATCAATATCGCTTTGAGAGCTGATTATTTCGGCAGCACTTATTAAGTCCTGGCTGAGTAGATTGGAAGCAGCTGACTCATTATTTTCGGCTTTAATAAAGATTCTGGAATTATATTTTGAAAACAACTCTATTCCATTACTGTTATCATTTAAAGAAGAGAAAAAAGAGTTCTTAGGAACTAAATTTGGTCTAACTCCAAAATATATTTTCTGATCCTGTTTCTTAATAGTAGAAATTAATTTTATTTTATAACCAAGCTCTGCTGCATAGATCAGGTCATAACTTGTAATTCCTTTTATCCCTTTGGCTTGAACCTGAGAAGGATCAAGAGCTGTGTTGTAAATCAAATCTACCAGCAAAATACTTTTATTTAAACTATCCCTACCGCTTAAATCAAATTCAGGATTTTCTTCAGTATAGCTCAATTCCTTTGCCTGTTCAACTGTTTCTTTCATGCTTACAGTATTTTTTTCCATCTCAGCTAAAATGAAATTGGTAGTTGCATTTAAAACCCCATTGATTTCCTTAACTTCATCCAGAGCATAGAAATTATTGAGCAGAGTTTTTAAAGGTAAGGGAGAAAATACTGCAGAAAAAAACACCCTGGTTCTAAACTTCTTCTCAGCCTCTTTGATCAACAGATAGTTTTCTGCCAGAACCTTATGGTTACTTGTAATTACCTGTTTTTTATTTTCTAATGCCTGAAGCAGATAATCCGCAGTTTCAAACTTACGGCTTAATTCTATGATTATATCAACTTCTTTATTTTTTACCAGCTGCTGATAATTATCAGTAACTTTTAAGTCGACATCTCGGGCTGCAAAAAAAGCTTTGACTTCATTTTCTGGAGAATCATTAAAAATATATGTAATTTCAAACTTCTGAGCAGCCTTTTTTTCTATTTTATTTTTATTTTCTATGAAAAAATCAAAAAAACCCTCTAAAGAGTCTGTATGATTGGCGATCAGGGCCAGTTTAAGCATTCTGAGATATCTCCTCTTTTAAATACTGATATAAACTCTGATTACAGGCCTTTACTATAAAAATATCTGTTCTGATAGAATTAGACTCAAATACCTTTTTCATGTTTTCGGCAATCTCAGTAGAATTCTGCCGGGCACAGGCTAAAATTGTTGGTCCAGCACCACTCAGCGCCGCTCCATAAGCACCACTACTGTAGGCTGCTTCGAGTACCTGGTCAAAGCCTTTAATTAGTTTTTTTCTGTATGGCTGATGCAGCTGATCCTCCATCGCAGTTTTTAAAAGCTTATAATCTCTGTTAATGAAGGCCGCTGTCAGCAGACCAACTCGACTGAGGTTATTAATTGCACTTGGATAATCTATTTCTGCTGGTAAAACCTGCCTCAAATTTTCAGTTTTCAGCTCAAAGTCCGGTACTACCAGAATAAAATCAAGTTCCTGCTCCACATCTATTTTATAATAATCATAGTTATTATTGCAATAAAAATTTACTGTTAGCCCTCCAACCAGAGCTGGAACAACATTATCTGGATGTTTTTCTAACTCAACAGCCAGCTGGATAAAATCATTTTCACTGATTAATTTACCTGATACTACTGCTGCTGCAGCCAGGCCTCCAATAATAGCCGAAGAACTGCTGCCGAGACCCCTGGCCAGGGGAGTATGCATTTTTTCAACTATTTCAGCACCTCTTAAATCCTCAGCAATAAAGTTAAAATATTTTTTATAGGCCAGGGCTATTAGATTATCTTCAGCGGCAATTTTTATTTCTGTACTTTTATTTTGATCGATAATTTTAATTTTTAACTGCTCGTCTTCTCTTTTTTT
>QBLP01000215.1 GCA_003070825.1 Halanaerobium sp.
CGTAAGATCGTCGGCAGCGTCAGATGTGTATAAGAGACAGAATTTAGATATTAATTAAGATTAGGGCCACCACTGTCATTACAATCGAAGCCCACTCTTTAGTCTTTAATTTTTCCCCGAAAAAGAGGTAACCGGCTGCCGTGATTAAGACGATGCTTCCGGCACTGAAAATTGGAAAGACAACTGCTGTTTTAAGATAATTTAAGGCACTGATCAAAAAGAAGGAAGAAAATAAATTGGGAATCCCGACTGCAAATCCGGTCAGCAGTTCAGACTTTTTGGGCAGGCGGCCAACCTTCTTCACACTGTAGAAAAAGCTGATCAAAAAGGCAGAAAAGAAAACCCAGAATAAAAATAAGACCTTGTAGTCGACCAGGGCATATTTTTGAAAAATCTTATTGCTGAACTCTGCAATTCCCCCATAGATAAAGAGAAAAATCAAATTCAGTCTCAGCGCCTGCCTCCAGTTTTTATTAAAGGGAAAATTGACCAGAACAATTGAAGTAATGGCCAGCAGAATTCCAAGCCACTGCAGGTCCTCCGGGTACTCCTGCCAGATAATTATTGCAAAGAGCATCGGAATTAAAATTCCCAGTTTGCCGAAGGTTCCAGCCAGGCTGGCTCCATTTTCGCGCACACTCTTTTGATAGTAGATAAAAGATGTAAAGAAAAAGATTCCGGCAATCAAACCAACCACTGTTGCCCACTGCTGGCTGGACTGAGCAGAAAATATTCCCTGTCCCTTAAAGATTACCCGGCTGAAATTGGCACTGAAGTCACTCTGATTAAAGTCGAAAAACTTAATTCCCTGATTAAAAATTAAAACCAGAGAAACTGCAGCCGCCGTAAAATAATTGGCTGAGGTGATTATGTATCTGTTTAGATTATTGGATTCACTGAATTTAAAAATTAAGGCTATTGAAGAACTACATAAGACGGCTAAAAGTAAATAGATCAATTATACACACTCCTAAAAATTTTTCTATTTTTATCATTTATAAATTTAATAAATTTGCTGCTGGCTCTCTTAATTAAAATCATGAGAAAAACTATTTTAAAGCTGTCAGATATTCTGCAGCCGTTTCTCTGTGCTTCTGCAGTTTATCGGCATCCATTCTGTCTAAAATTGAAAGCATCAATGACATCCGCGGATTATCTGCAAATTTATCCCTGTTTTTATCCAGAAAGCGCCAGTAAAGCCCATCCCAGATCTCCGCCCACTTGCCGGTTTTGTAGTGACTCATTTTTTGAATATAATTGCTGGATGAAATATAGGGTTTGGTCATCATCTCGGGATACGAATACTGACTCATACCGTAGATGTTGGCAGACATAACCCATTCATAGGCATCGATAAACATTTCCATAAACCACTTAAAAACCTGATGCTGATCCAGTTCAGAAAGCAGAAAGAAATTCCCGAGCACCATTAAGCGCTCAATGTGATGGGTATAGGCATAATCCACTGCTTTTTTAATTGAATCATCCAGGACTTCAATTCCTGATTCAGCCTGATAAAACTGCTCCGGAAAATCACGCCGGTGCTTAAAAAAGTCACTTTTTTCCATAGCTTCCGACTCTAAATCATAAAGTGCTCTCACATATTCCCGCCAGCCGATTATCTGCCTGATAAACCCTTCCACTGAGGCAAGCTCTATTTCGCTATTTTGATAGTATTCGAGTACAGCCTCTATAACTTCCTTAGGATTTAAAAGTCCGATATTTAAACTCGCTGAAATCAAAGAATGAAAACCAACTACAATATCTTTTTCAAAGGCATCCTGATACTTACCAAAGTGCTTTAATTTATTCTGAATAAAATCAGCTAAAAGTTCCTCTGCCCCTTTTCTGCTCACCGGATAAAAGAAATTGTTAAGGTCTCCTGGGTTATCGCCAAAATTTTGCTCAACATATTTTTTAGCTGCCTTAAGCTCGCTGTTATCAAATTCAGGCAGGGCAGGAATCTCAATCTCCTGAGAAAACTTCTTTCTGTTTTTAGAATCATAGCTCCATTTGCCGCCCTCCGGTTTCCCACTGGAATCGACCAGGATCTTAAGTCTCTTCCGCTGCATCTGATAGTACTGGTGCTGGAAAAAATCATGGTCCTTAAAAAATTCAGCATTCTGCTCTCTGGAAGTCAAAAAGTTGGGGCTCTCCAAAATTTTGAGTTCAATTCCTGCTGCAGCTGTAATCTCTTTAATTCTACTTTTCAGCCCTTTATTGACTGGGTCAAAGACTGTCAGACTCTTAAGTTCAGTTATAATTTCTTTCAGATCAGTTTTATATTCAAAATAGCTGAGTTCAGCTTTACTTTCTCCTTTCAGCTCCTGATAAAAGTTCTGCATTGAAGCTCGGTGGAGCAGCAGTTTTTTCTGGTTGTAGTTGTATTTTGTAAAATACTCTTCTGCTTCATAGAGAATGATATTTTCTATCTCCATAATTTTAATCTGACTAAAAAGCTGGTTTGGTAAAACTAATAGATTTTTTATCATTTTATCATTTCCTCTACTTTTTTAATAATGATAAATAATCTGCAGAAAGCTGATCTGTTAAATAAATATTTTCTGCAGTTTTATAAAAGTTCTGTCCTCCGCGAAAAGCTCTTAAGGCTTCTATTTTTAATATCAACGGCTGATTGGTTCTCCGTCGAGCAACCTTTTCAGCTTCTTTAACGCCAAGACTTAAGTGAACATAATTTCTGCCCATCGGCTTCAGTCCGGTGGTCAGTATTTTTTCTTTAACCTCCGGTCTTGTTCCGTGGTAGAGAAATTCCGGTGGTTTAACTGCCTGATAGTCGGGATTAACTCCCTCAATACTGTGGCCGTAGTTGGCTCTGATTCTTTTTCTATCCTCTAAAAAGCTGAAGCGGCCTTTGGAATCATTTTTGACCAGCTGAATTAAATCAGCTTTTGTGAGATCTTTAAACTTTCCTTTTAGTGCCTGCAGAAGCTGATCAGTTTTAACTGAAGCATCTGGATTGAGTTTTAAGTCAAAGTCTTCTGGATGGTGGCGCAAGATATAAGAGACGGTTTTTGAAAGTTTAGTTTTATTCATTTAAAAACACCCGAATTCAAATTTTTATTCTGAACTAATTATGCAGCGGCAATCTCATTAAAATATCAGTCTGTTCATCTTCTCCAAGTTTGAAAATATGGGAGTCAAATTTTTCAAAACCCTGCTTCTCATAAAATCCTATCGCTTTCTCATTTTCCTCCCAGACTCCAAGCCAGAGATAGTCTAGACTGTTAGTTTCAGCAGTCTCTTGAGCTCTATCCATCAGCAGCTGGCCGATATGCTGTCCCTGATACTTTTGCAGCACATAAATCCTCTGAATCTCAAGAGTGTTTTCATAGCCGGATTCTGTCTGAGCCTGATCGAAATTAACTTTCATATAGGCAGCTGTTTCTCCTTCAACCTGAACTAAATAATATTTTGAATAATTATCTTTTATTTCAGATTCTAATTTTTGCAGGGAGAAATTATTTTTTAAATAATTTTCCATATCCTCTTCTGTATTTTGGTTAGAAAAAGTCTGGTAAAATGTCTTTTCACAGATATTCTTGAGCTCTTTTAAATCATCTATACTTACTTCTTTAATTTTCAAATTGTTCATAAGCCAACTATTACCCTGTCTCTTATACACATCT
>QBLP01000216.1 GCA_003070825.1 Halanaerobium sp.
AGATGTGTATAAGAGACAGATCTTAATTATTTTTGTAAGGAAGTTAAGGACCGCTCTGTAGGCAGTCCCGGCAACCGAAAAGCAACAAAGTTCTTTAATAATACACTCAAGGATCTGAACTGGCAGACAGATATGCAAAAGTTTGATGCCTTTGACTGGGAAGATGGAGGTGCGACTTTAAAAGCAAATTCTGAAAAATATGAAGTATTTGTTAGTCCTTATTCCTTAGGCTGCAGTGAAAAAGCTGAACTGGAAGCTGCTTCAAATATTAAAGAACTTGAAAATGATAATTTTGATAATAAAATTCTACTTTTATACGGTGATATTACTAAAGAACAGCTAATGCCAAAGAATTTTATCTTTTATAATCCAGAAGAGCACCAGAAAATTATTTCCTTATTAGAAAAGAGCGGTGCAAAGGCAATAATTACGGCCACAGATAGGAATGCAGCCCTTGCTGGTGGTGTTTACCCATTTCCCTTGATTGAAGATGGAGATTTTGATATTCCTTCAGTCTATATGACAGCTGAAAACGGCAGAAAACTGCTGGCTCAAAAAGGAAAAGAAGTCTCACTTAAGTCTAATTCAAAAAGAATTGCTGGCCCGGGCTATAATGTAATTGGATTCAAAGGGAAAAACACATCACAACGAATAGTTATAACAGCACATATAGATGCTAAAAAAGGGAGTCCCGGGGCCATAGATAATGCCACAGGTGTTGCAGTCCTATTAATCCTGGCTGAACTTCTAAAAGATTATGATGGTAATAAACTGATTGAACTGGTTGCTTTTAACGGAGAGGACTATTATTCAGTGCCCGGCCAGATGGCATATATCAAATCCAAGCAGAATAATTTTGATAATATTTTCTTAAACATCAACATAGATGGGGCAGCTTATAAAATTGGAGGCACTTCTTTTTCCAGCTTTGATTTAGCTTGTTTACTGGAAAAGAAGCTAGATGATCTAATAAAGAGCTACCCCGGTATTGTTAGAGGCAGCAAATGGGCCCAGGGTGACCACAGTATCTTTATTCAATATGGGGTGCCGGCAGTGGCCATTTCTTCGGAGTGGTTTATTGACAATATTGACTCACAGCAGATAACTCATACCAAAAAAGATAATTTAGAAATAGTGGATGTAACTAAAATAATAGAAATTGCTGAGGCTCTAAATCAATTTGTTAGAAAAATTTAATTAAAGACGAAAGGTCGAGGCGCTATGATACTTAAAATTTTAAAACATGACCTATTAAAAAAGAAAATTATAACATTTGCTGTCTTTATCTTCATTATGCTTTCAGCTCTTTTAATGGCCGGTGGAACTAATATGCTGATAACTCTTAATGACTCGATAGATAACTTATTTGAATTAGCTTCTATACCTCATTTTGTTCAGTACCACTCAGGTTCTATTGATCAGACTCTTATCGAAAACTGGAGTCAGCAAAATGCAAATGTAAAAGAACAACAGAGCTCTGAAATGATTAATATCCCGGGCTCAGAAATTTTTATTAACAGTGAGCAGCCAGAAAATGAGACAGTAATGGATATCGGCTTTGTAAAACAGAATGATTCTTTTGATTTACTGCTTAATTTAAATAATGACATTATAGAGGTTGAGCCTGGAGAAATCGCAGTTCCGATCTATTACAGGCAGAGAAAAAATCTAGCTCAAGGAGATAGTTTAATTATTCAAAATGATCAGTTCAAACTGGAGTTTATCATAAAAGAATTTGTCAGAGATGCCCAGATGAACCCGTCTATTATTAGTTCCAAGCGTTTTGTTATCAATCAGACTGATTTTGAGAAGATGAAAAATCAGATTGGAGAAACTGAGTATTTAATTAGTTTTCAGCTGAATGATCCAGAAAAAATCAGTGAATTTACAAATCAGTATTCTCAGTCTGAACTGCCGGAGAAAGGGCCAGCAGTTGATTATAAGATTTTTAAGCTGTTCAACAGTCTGACAGATGGGTTAATTGCTGCAGTTATCATTTTAATTAGCTTATTATTAAATCTGATTGCCCTTTTATGTTTAAGATTTATTATCCTGCTGACCATTGAAGAAGATTATAAAGAAATTGGAGTTATGAAGGGCATAGGGATAAACGCTCGAGATATTAAGAAGATTTATTTATCCAAATATCTTTTTATAGCTCTCAGCAGTTCGACAGTTGGGTTTTTGATTTATTTAGCTTTTAGAAAAAGTTTTTTAAAAAATATTTTGTTATATACAGGTGAAGCGCCAAAATCAGCTGTTCAAGTTTTCTTACCACTGCTTACTGCTTTTCTGATAGCAGCAGCAGTAATCGGTTTTTCTATCTTTATTTTAAAAAGGTTTAATAAAATTTCTCCAGTAGAAGCCATTCGAATGGGAATGAATACTAACAGCGGTTTTAATAAAAGAAGATTTTCTCTTTCGAAAAATAAACTGCTCAATGCAAATGTTTTTCTGGGACTAAGAGATGTATTGCTGCGCTTTAGATTATTTATTATTCTTTTTGTGGTCTTTATTTTAACAACATTTATTATTATTGTTCCCTTAAACTTTTTAAATACTATTCAGTCTTCAGAATTTGTCAGATATATGGGAATAGCAGAAAGTGATATTATACTGGACCTCAGATATACAGAAGGCATTCAGGATCGCTTTGAGCAGATTAAAACTTATCTGGCCGGTGATCCCGATGTCTTAGAGCAGGGAGCTTTTGTAACTTCCCGCTATAAAATTATAAATCAGGACGGTCTGGAAGAAAATATATATATTCAGACTGGAGATTTTAGTCAATTTAATGTAGATTATCTGGAGGGGGAAACACCTGTTAACGATGATCAAATAGCCCTATCTTATCTAAGTGCTTCTGAGTTAAATAAAAATATTGGTGATAAGCTCCCTGTGATAATTGAAGAGCAAAGAAGAGAAATGACAGTCACAGGTATTTATCAGGACATCACCAATGGCGGCAGAAGTGCTAAGGCTAATATTCCAGCCGACTATCAAAATGCCAGCTGGTATAATATTTATATTAATGTAAATGCAAATCTAAATGATAAAATAAAAGAATATGAAGCTCTTTTTGATAATACAAAGATTATCGACCAGCAGGGATATTTAGAACAGACTCTGGGTGATACAATTAATCAACTAAAGATCTTAACTCTTGCAGCTATCATCATTGCATTAGTTGTAATTATTTTAATAACTTCTCTATTCTTAAAAACCTTAATTGCCAGAGATAAAGCTCAAATTGCGATTATGAAAAGTATTGGTACTTCTATTGATTCTATTAAAATCCAGTATATAACTAAAGCTCTCTTTGTTCTGATTCTTGCGATCATTATCGGCACAGTTGCTGCCAATATTTTAGGAGAACAGTTATTAACTCTGATTCTATCTTTTATGGGAGCTTCCAGAATTGAGATGATTATTAATCCAGTTAGAAGCTATTGGATAAGTCCTTTAATTATGATATTAGTTGTAGTTCTAACCACTCTGTTAAGTATCAGTTCAATCAAAAAAATTAATCTCTCAGATATTAAGGTTGAGTAGAAAGGAGTTTATGATGAATCAAATCCTAAAAACTGAAAATCTATCTAAAGATTATTTT
>QBLP01000217.1 GCA_003070825.1 Halanaerobium sp.
GTCTATTACTTCGACAAATATTGACATAAAGCGGGTGGTTCCCGGTGCATGTACATTTAAATTTTAAGGAATAGTAACCTTTTTCTCGATCCGGTTAAAGAGATAAACAAATAAAATGATCACTACCAGGTAAATTAAAGCAACTATAAAATAAACATTAAAAAACTGATAGTTGCGGCTGGCAATTAATTTCCCTTCTGTCATTAATTCTCTGGCGCCAATTACATAGGCCAGGGAGGAATATTTGATCATGTATATAAACTCATTAGTCCAGGCAGGAATTACCCGGCGCAGAGCCTGTGGTAAAATAATATATCTAATTCCCTGCCATTTGCTCATTCCAATTGACTGAGCCGCCTTAAGCTGGCTGCCGCTGATTGACTGGATAGAGCCTCTTAAATATTCAGCCTGGTAGGCTCCACTGTTGATAATAAAGCTGATCACTGCTGCTGTAATTGGAGTTAATCTGATTCCATAAGCCGGCAGACCATAATAGATAATAAAAAGCTGAACTAAAAGTGGAGTTCCTCTGATAATCGAAATAAAAATCCGAACCACAGCTGAAACAAATTTATTACCATAAATCTTACCCAGAGCTAAAAATGTTCCCAAAATTGTACCTGAGAAACAGGATATAATAGTTACAAAAACTGTGACTCCAAGTCCTCTTAAAAATAAAGGATAAAATTCCTGAAAAATATCTAGCATTAGTTCTCACCCTCACCGTATAGATCAGTCAGCTGAAAAAGAAATTCTTTAGTTCTTTTGTGATCAGGGTTAGTAAATAGTTTCTCTGGATCACCCTGTTCAACAATATTACCGCCTTCCATAAAAATTAATTCGTCAGCAACACTGCGGGCAAAACCCATTTCATGGGTCACAACCAGCATAGTCATCCCTTCTTCTGCCAGATTGCGCATTACTTTAAGCACTTCTCCAGTCAGTTCAGGATCCAGGGCAGATGTTGGTTCGTCAAATAAAATTAGTTTGGGCTGCATTGCTAAAGCTCTGGCAATACCAACCCGCTGTTTCTGACCACCTGATAACTGAGAAGGATAAGAATCTGCATAATTTTCAAGTCCAACTCGCTCCAGTTCAAATAAAGCAAGTTCTTCTGCTTCTTTTTTATTCATTTTTTTAACCTTTGTCAATCCAATCATTACATTTCCTTTTGCTGTCAGATGGTTAAAAAGGCCAAAATCCTGAAAGACAAAACCAATCTGCTGTCTGATCTCATTTATATTTTTAGCAGAAGTGATTTCAGTATCTTCAAGATAAATTTTCCCTTTAGTCGGGGGAACAAGACGGATGATATTATTTAAAATAGTACTCTTACCCGTACCGCTGGGCCCGACAATAACCTTAGTTTCACCTTTATCGAGGGCTAAAGAAATTCCCTTGAGCACCTCTTCATTTTCAAAACTGTGGTGTAAATCTTCTATTCTCAATAAATGCTTAGTAGGCATCTGAATGTCCTCCTTCAATACCTATCCCTGGAATCTGATATTTTTTCTCAAAGAGGGATAGTCCTCCATTAACTATAGTAGTCAGTATAAAATAAATTGCTGCAATGGTCAGATAAATAACCATCGGCTCATTTGAAGTGGCAATAAAATACTCTCCCTGTCTTAAAAGCTCCACCACTCCAATGGTAAAAGCCAGTGAGGTATCTTTGAGCACAATAGCTGATTCATTGGCAACAGGTGGAATTGCAATTCTAATTGCCTGAGGAGCAATGATATAAAAGAAAGCCTTCATCTTGCTCATCCCAAGTGAGCGGGCTGCCTTCATCTGTGAGCCACCTACTGATTGAATTGCTCCCCGATAAATCTGAGACTGATAGGCAGCTGAGCGAAGACCAATTCCGATAACTGCCGCTCTAAAGATTGGAATCCTTAAACCCAGCATCGGCAGACCATAATTTAAAAGCAGTAGCATTACCAGCAGTGGGATACTGCGGGCCAGACGTTCGTAAACCGCCACTACTCCCTGCAGAATTTTATTTCCATAAACCTGAGCAAAGGCAATTGGTAAGCCAACTACTATTCCAATTAAAAGACTCCAGAATGTAAGCTGAATTGTAACCAGAGTACCTTCTAATAGATATGGTAGTGCATTTTTAATTAATTCTAAATTATTCATAATCTGTCCTTTCTAAAAGTTTTTAATGAAAGTTATTTAAAATTCTAATTTCACTCGTAAAAGTTCAAGCATCAGCCGGACTAAATGAGAATCAAACTTTTAGGAATAAAATCAGTTTTTACTTCTATTAAGTAATTTATTCACTAAACTGAGAAAATAAAAGGCTTTTCTCCACTGGCTAGGCTTAAGATTATACCAGGCCAGACAGCAGAGAAAAAGCCAGATTAGATTTTATTCAAAGTATTTTTCAATTAGTTCATCCATAGTTCCATTTTCAATAACCTTTGCCAGCCCTGCATTTACTTCTTCGAGCAGTGCCTGATTATTTTTGCCAACAGCAATACCGTATTCTTCACCGGTAATTACCTCTGCTACAACATTGACCGGATTATCCTTACTGTAAGTTTCTGCAACCGGCTTATCTAAAACAGCGGCATCAATATTTTTGTTAGCTAAATCTCTAATAACAAAAACATAGGAATCATAATTTCTGAGCTCTCCAGTTAGAATATCACGCTCAATCAGCTTATCTCTAACCCAGGTATCACCTGTAGTTCCTGTCTGCACACCAACATCATTTGAGCCAAATAGAACTGTTAAATCCTCTTCAGATTCTTCGTGAACTAAAACTGACTGGTTGGCGGAATAATAAGGATCAGAAAAGGCAACTACTTCTTTTCTAGCCTCAGTAATTGTCATTCCAGCTGCTACCATATCCAGACTGCCTGAAGCCAGTCCCGGGATTAAAGAGTCAAAACTGATATCTCTAAATTCAACCTCAAAACCCTGCAGCTTTGCGATCTCTTTTACCAGATCAATATCAAAACCTACGATTTCACCCTCTTCTACATACTCAAAAGGGGGGAAGCTTGCGTTTGTTCCTACAACATAGCGCTGAGCCATAACCCCTGAGCTTAAAGTCAACACTGTCAGTATAACTAAAATTGTTACTAAAGTCTTTTTCATTTAATTATTTCCTCCTTTAAATTTTTATTCTACCTTCTCGCTACTTTTTTTATCTGCGAAAAATGATAAAATTTAATCTTAAAATTCATTATACCATAATCCTTTAATCAGCAAAAGTAATATTTTAATTTAATACAAGCTTTAATTTTCTGAAAACTGGCTTAATCAGCCTCATGATTTATTCGTATATCAAATTAACACCTCAATCTCCACAAAAATCCATTCGGGAAATGGGTGCTAAATTAAATAAAACTATTTGAAATCATCTTTTTTGTCCTCCATTTGCTGAATCATTCCTTATCTTTAATTAATTTTCCACTTCATTTATAATACTATATTATTTAAAACTCTTAGTCAATTCTAAAAATCAGCCGAAAATACTTGCTTGCTTTTAAAAATATCGAGCTGTATAATTGAATAAAGATACCGTCAAATGAAATATGATAGTTACCATAAAATGTAAGTAAATAGTAATAGAGCATCACTAATTTTAATTATAAT
>QBLP01000218.1 GCA_003070825.1 Halanaerobium sp.
CTATATAATACTTTTAATCAAGTACTGCTCCTTTAGAAGCTGAACCTACTAATTTTGCATAGCGCTTTAAATAACCGCTGATATCCGGGACAAATGGTTCTACTTTATCCATTCTGGCTGCTAATTCTTCCTCTGATAACTCTACTTCCAGAATAAATTTATCCATATCGATATGGATAATATCTCCTTCTTCTAGAGCCGCTATTGGTCCCCCGGCAGCTGCCTCAGGCGATACATGGCCGATTGCTGCTCCTCTGGTAGCACCTGAGAAACGACCATCAGTAATTAAAGCCACACTATCATCAAGGCCCATTCCAGCCAGAGCTGAAGTAGGTGAGAGCATTTCTCTCATTCCCGGTCCTCCTTTAGGACCTTCATTTTTAATAACTACCACATCACCGGGATTAATTTCTCCATTATTAATAGCAGCAATTGATTCTTCTTCACTATTATAAATTCTTGCTGGTCCCCGGTGGGACATCATATTATCCGCTACCGCTGCTCTTTTGACAACCGAACCTTCTGGAGCCAAATTACCTTTTAAGATAGCAAGTCCACCTCGATCATGATAAGGATTATCCAAAGAACGAATAATATTATGATCTACAAAATTAATAGCTTTTAAATTTTCTTTCAGTGATTGCCCGGTAACAGTAACTGTATCTAAATTAATTAGATCACCTTTTACCAGCTCATTAATAACTGCATGGATACCGCCAGCTGAATTTAAGTTTTCCATGTGATTTTTACCGGCTGGAGTTAGAGAACAGATATGAGGCACCTGATCACTAATCTCGTTAAACTTATCTAAAGGAAGATCTATTCCTGCTTCATGGGCGATTGCCGGCAGATGCAGAGCTGTATTTGTTGAACAGCCCAGGGACATATCAACAGTAATTGCATTTTCAAATGATTTTTCTGTTAAAATATCAGAAGGTCGAATATCCTTCTCCACCAGTTTCATTACTGCTCTTCCAGCAGCTTTAGCCAGTCTAATTCGATCAGCCTTAACAGCCGGAATTGTTCCATTACCCGGTAAAGCCAGCCCTAATACTTCAGCCAGAGAGTTCATCGAATTGGCTGTAAACATCCCGGCACAGGAGCCAACTCCTGGACAGGCAGAACGGGCTATCTGATCCAGCTCTTCTTCCTCCATCTTACCGGAAGTAACAGAACCGACCGCCTCAAAGACATTGTGTAAGTCAATGGCATTACCACAGTGGCTGCCTGCTTCCATTGGTCCACCACTGATTACAATTGCCGGAATATCAAGTCGAGCTGCTGCCATCATCATTCCAGGTACAATTTTATCACAGTTTGGTATTAAAACCAGCCCATCCAGCTGATGTCCATTAACCACTGCTTCCACTGAATCTGCAATTATTTCTCTGCTGGCCAGAGAATAATGCATTCCACTGTGGCCCATCGCAATTCCATCACAGACTCCAATAGTACCAAAAGTTAGAGCTGTACCACCAGCTGCAGTAATTCCGTGTTCAACAGCATCTTTAATTCTGTCTAAATGTTTATGACCGGGAATTATATCATTTGCCGAGTTGGCAATCCCGATTAAAGGTTTATCTATGTCATTATCGTCGAGTCCCAGAGCATAAAGTAATGATCTATGAGGGGCTCTTTCGATACCTTTTTTTATCTTATCACTTCTCATTCTTTTCCTCCTTAATCTACTAACTTCTTTCTGAAAAGCTTATTTATATTCATTATTTAGAATATATCTCATATATTAATACTTAATTATTAAAGGCCCACCTGACAGACTAATCAGTATAAATTTCTTTTCCAGTGGAATTTGCAATTTCTCTAAATTTTGCAATTAGTTTGGTTGTTTTTGCTCCAACTTCACCATTTCCTACTTTACGACTATCTACCTCTACCACCGGAATAACTTCGGCTGCAGTTCCACTTAAGAAACATTCATCTGCGGTAAAAATGTCATGTCTTGTAAATAGCTCTTCTCTAACTTCTAATCCCATTTCTTCAGCTATTTCAAGTACTACTTCTCTTTTAGTTCCTTTTAAAATACCCGCATATTTAGGTGGAGTATAAAGAGTCTCTCCATCAATGATAAAGATATTATCACCCGTACATTCTGCAACATAACCATCACTATTTAAAATAATAGCCTCCGGTGCATCCTGCATATTGGCTTCAATTCGCGCCATAATATTATTTAAATAATTTAAAGATTTAATTCGGGGATTAACCATTTCCGGACCATTCCGACGTGTTGGTACTGTAACAAGTTTTAAACCTGTCTCATATAGTTCTTCTGGATAAAGCTGAATAGCACTGGCAATAATTACAACTGTTGGCTTTGGACACTTACGGGGGTCTAAACCCAAATCTCCTTTTCCACGTGAAACTACTACTCTTATGTAAGCATCCCTTAATTCATTAGCTCTAATTGTTTCTAAAATAGCTGCTTCCATCTCTTCTTTACTCAATGGAATATCAAGCATAATTGTTTTTGCTGACTCATATAATCTTTCAATATGTTCATCCATCATAAAAACTCGACCACTGTAGGCTCTAATCCCTTCGAAAATACCATCACCATACAAATAACCATGGTCAAAAACTGAAACCTTTGCCTGATCTTCCGGAACAATCTCTCCGTTTAAATAAATATTTCTGCTCACTACTTTGTCCTCCTTAAATTTATTTTTATTTTTTAATAAAACTGTCAGCTTTTTTACTATAGAGATAGCATTATATTTAATATTTATTGTCTATAAATTATATAGTTTTCATTTTGAAAAGTCAAGCTTTAGGATAAGAAAAAAGCTCCCGGTTAAGGGAGCAGTAATTTTAAAAATTATTTATTCTTTTTCATTAGCAAATGAGCCTCTAATTTCAAAACCTAAATAATAAATATTATTTAAAGACTCTGTTTCATCAATTAATTCATCTGAGTTATTATAATCTCTGTCATTACTTAGACTTCTATTATAACCAAAAAACATTGTCTTATCTTCTTTGAACTCATAATTGATAAAAAGATCTAAAAGACTTCCTCTCGACTCATCTATATTTCTATAGTCATCATAAGTATATGTTTCCCACGGCTGATATGCATATTTGCTGTGTAGACTCAAATTATCAGATAGAGCCGTATCAAAGACTAAAATATATGCAGTGGTAGTATTATCATAATTATAGTCTTCTGTAGAAGTTGTAAAATCATATTCATTTCTTCCAGTCTTTATTCGTCCAATAATAGGACTAAATCTATATTCTCCTTTTTTAAGATCTCCTGGATCTAATGGTTTAATATAATCTAACTGCCAGTCAGACATCAAAATTGAATCTAAACCATAAAAACCCCCAATTTGTGCATAAACAGCACTATTTAAAAGAATACTAAATAATAAAACTAAGCCCACTACAAGTAATTTTTTTCTCATAAATACTCCCTCCTTATTTTTTGCAGGAATTTTGTCGAAAATCCTGAATTGTATAAAGTATAACATTTTATATTTTAAATTAATATTACCCAAAAGTATTATATTTTAGGAGAGATATTTATGAGTTTTAATCAAAAAGAAATAAACTGGAAACTTTTATTTGATTTTATT
>QBLP01000024.1 GCA_003070825.1 Halanaerobium sp.
AGATGTGTATAAGAGACAGAGAGATAATACCACTCACTCATCAGGAGTAATATTATCTCTAAATAATCTCTTACAGCTTAAAATTTTTAAACATTTTACCTTATTTAATCCTTAGCTGTTAAGCGCTTTCTTCCTCTTCTAGTCTCTGTTCTTCAATTTCTAGAATAGGATCAGCATTTTCTTCTATAACTTCCTTAGTAATAATACACTTTCTAATTTCAGGCCTTGAAGGTAAATCATACATGATATCTAAAACAGCATTTTCTACAACTGATCTCAGACCACGAGCACCTGTATCACGTTCTAATGCTTTTGCTGCAATAGCTTTTAAAGCTTCATCAGTAAACTCTAATTCTATATCATCCATAGCAAAGAACTTCTCATACTGTTTTACTAAAGCATTACGCGGTTCTTTCATAATTCGAACCATATCTTCTTCCTCAAGCTGATCTAAAGTAACCTGAACTGGCATTCTACCAATAAATTCTGGAATTAAACCATAGTGCAGTAAATCCTGAGGCTGGATATGCTTTAAAGTATCCCCGATATTCTTATCCTCTTCTTTAGTCTTGATATCAGCTCCAAAACCCATTACCTTTTCGCTAATCCGGGAATCAATTAACTTTTCCAGACCATCAAAAGCTCCACCAGCAATAAAGAGAATATTGGTTGTATCTATCTGAATAAATTCCTGATGAGGATGCTTTCTTCCACCCTGGGGTGGAACACTGGCAACAGTACCCTCTATAATCTTAAGCAGTGCCTGCTGTACACCTTCCCCAGATACATCTCTGGTAATTGATGTATTTTCTGATTTACGGGCAATTTTATCAATTTCATCCACATAAATTATACCTTTTTCTGCTTTTTCTACATCATAATCAGCAGCCTGAATCAGTTTAAGCAGAATATTTTCCACATCTTCTCCTACATAACCAGCTTCTGTTAATGATGTAGCATCTGTTATTGCAATTGGTACATCTATAATCTTGGCCAGAGTTTGAGCCATCAGAGTCTTACCACAACCGGTAGGACCTACCATCATAATATTACTCTTCTGCAACTCAACATCATCAACCATCATATTGGAGTTAACTCGTTTATAATGATTATAAACAGCAACTGACAGTGATTTTTTTGCTCTTTCCTGACCAATTACATATTGATCTAAATATTCTTTTATTTGTTTTGGTTTGGGAACACTTTCAAATTCAAGTTCCAGTTCCTCATCCAATTCTTCTTCTACAATTTCATTACAGAGTTCTATACATTCATCACAAATATAGACTCCTGGACCGGCAACAAGCTTCTTGACCTGGTCCTGGCTCTTACCACAGAAGGAACATTTTAGCTCCCCATCTTCGTGATCGTGATCGCCAAATTTGAACATTATATCACCTCTTGGGCTAAATTACTTTTCTTTTAATTCATTTCGGGTAATTACTTCATCAATTATTCCATAATCTACAGCTTCTTCTGCAGTCATAAAATAATCTTTTTCTACATCCTGAGCAATTTTCTCTGAATCCTGACCTGTGTGTTTGCTGAGAATATCATTTAATAATTCTCTAATCCTCATTAACTCTTTAATATGGATTTCAGCTTCAGTCGCCTTACCCTGAGCTCCACCGGCTGGCTGATGAATCATCACTCTTGCATATGGAAGAGCATAACGCTTCCCTTCTGCACCAGCAGCAAGCAGCAGTGCACCGGCACTAGCAGCCTGTCCCATACCAATTGTAACTACATCAGGCTTAATATACTGCATTGTATCATACATTGCCAGAGCAGCAGTTACTGAGCCACCCGGACTGTTAATATATAGATAAATATCTTTATCCGGATTATCTGCTTCTAAAAAGAGCAGTTGAGCAATAACAGTATTCGCAACATCATCTGTTACTGGAGAACCCAGAAATACAATTCTATCTTTTAAAAGTCGGGAATAAATATCATATGATCTTTCCCCACGATTTGTCTGTTCAACTACCATTGGAATAAGGCTCATCGTTTAAAACCTCCCTTTATTTTTTGGCACAGGGTATTCTCTAAATTTTACACCTGATACCTATATATAATTATATCTGATTTAATGATGAAAAACAGTTATTATTTAACAATCTAATCAAAATTTAATTATTTTCAATTAAGAAATCAATGGTTTTTTGTCTTCTAATATCTTCTGTAAGCTGTGAAAGCTGTCCCTGCATCTGCAAAATAGCTTTAATCTGTTCTGGATCCTGATCATGCATTTCTGCAATCTCATTTACCTCTTCTTCAATTTCTTCATCTGTAACTTCAATATCTTCTACTTCAGCAATAGCTTCCAGTACCAGCAGTTCTTTTGCCCGCTCTGATGCAGTTTCTTTGTTCTGTTCTCTCCAGCCTTCTTCGTCCATACCCATATAGCCCAGGTAATCTTCTACATCCATACCCTGCTGGGAAATAGACTGAGATAAACGCTGGAACATCTGGTCAAGCTGCTCATCTACAAGAGTATCAGTCATATTAACTTCAGCATTTTCACTTGCCTTTTTTATCAGTTCTTCTCTAAAGTTATTTTCAGCTGAATTTTCTTTCTGTTCAGCTAATTCTTCTTCAATACTAACTCTTAGTTCTTCCATTGTTTCAAAATCACTTGCTTCTTTAGCAAAATCATCATCTAGTTCTGGTCTTTCTTTAACTTTAATTTCTTTAAGAAGTACATCAAAAGAAGCATCTGCACCTGCAAGGTCATCTGCATGATAATCTTCCGGGAATGTTACTTCTACAGATTTTTCTTCTCCAACCTTCATTCCAATTAACTGCTCTTCAAAACCGGGAATAAAGCTTCCGGACCCTATTTCTAAGCTGTATTCTTCGGCAGAACCACCCGGGAATTCCTCTCCATCTACATAACCGGTAAAGTCAATAATTGCAAAATCGCCTTCCTGCAGTTCTTCGCGCTCGGCAGTAACCAGCTGACTGTGCTCATCCTGCATTTTTTCCAGACGCTGAACAATCTCCTCGTCTTTGACTGCAGTATCTTCTTTTTCAATACCTAAACCTTTGTAGTCACCCAGTTCAACTTCAGGCTTAACCTCTACAATTGCAGTAAAAGTAGCAGGCTCTCCTTTTGAAATATAAAAATCTTCTATATCTGGCTGATCAATGGGCTCAATATCAGCTTCTTCTACAGCTTCGCTGTATCCCTTTGGGATCAGAATATCGAGTGCATCTTTGTGTAGAACCTCTTCGCCAAATCTCTGTTCAATTATCTTGCGAGGAGCTTTCCCTTTTCTAAATCCAGGAATTTCTACATCCTTAACCACCTGACGATAAGCCTGCTCTAATGCTTCATCTACCCGATCACTTTCTATTTCAACTTCCAGCTTAACTTTATTACCTTCCAATACTTCCTTTTTTACTTCCATTAATATTCCTCCTAACTGATATTTAAATAAAACTTTAAAAAACTCTCTATATGTTAATAATCCCCGATCTGGCACCGGGCCAATATCGGGGGTCAATGACAGAATTATTAAATGGTGCGAAAGGTGGGACTCGAACCCACACGGGGATTGCCCACTAGATCCTAAATCTAGCGCGTCTGCCAATTCCGCCACTTTCGCATAGTAAATAATGCTGTGAGTGAAAACTTCTTTTTTCTTTTTCACAAAAAGCACATATAATGTTAGCATAGCTTTTTGCTCTTGTCAAGGATTTTTTAAAAATTATCATTTAATTCTTCTAATTTAATTTATAAATTGAATTAGAATCCCGACAGCAAAATTTTCATCTTTTCAATTATATAATAAATCAAAGAAAATTTCCAGTGAATCACCAAAATAATTTATTCTTTATCTATCTCAACGGTATTAGACTCAAGTTCTTTCCACCTACGAAAATGTTCTAACTCCTGTGAGAGCTGCCTAAAAGCAAGGATAAATGCTGCTGCATCATCAGTCAGACCAACTCCCGGCAAAAAATCAGGAATTAAATCTGTTGGTAAAATTAAATAGGCCAGTGTAGCTACAATCCAACCTACGGCTGCTTCATTGAGCTTAAAGTTGCCTTTTGAATACTCACTTAACATTTCCAGCAGTTCTGTTACCTTATCTATAAAAGGCAGCTTATAATTTTTCTTTTCAATAAAATCTCTACTCTTATCAAGAATTTTACTCACACTTTCATGGCCAGTACCCCATTTAGTAGCAAGACGACCCAGAAAAGCAAGTAAATCATCATTATTAAAATTCTTTTTCATATTTACACCACCAGTTTTAGTTAAAAAGTGAGAAAAGTGAATTATATTTATAATCCAACTAAGATTTTTCAGGTTTCATTAAAGATAGATCAACTTTTCTACCTTTTACATTTAAGGTTCGGTTTAATAACTCTTCTACTGCTGCAAATTTATCAACATACATTTCTTCGGTTGTAAATTTAGCATAATGTCGATGCAAAAAATTATCGATACCCATAAACAAAATTTCGGTTATCTCTTCCGGGTATTCAGTTTCAAATTCCCCTCTTTCAACCCCTTCTTTTACAATGGCTGTAAAAATAGGCATAAACTTATTCCAGAACTCCTTATTCCTCTCTTTCATAGATTTAGCATTTTCATCAATTTTAAAGAATTCATAAACTTTAAAATTACCACGTCTGCTAAAAATAAGGCGCAAAATAACCTTTTCCAGTTTTTCTAAAGAAGACATTTTTTTGTTTTCTAAAACATGTCTTGCCTTTTTTTCTGTCTTTCTATATCTTTTTTCTAAAAGAGAAGAAATAATATCTTCCTTTGTATCAAAATAGTAATAAAAAGTCCCCTTAGCTACACCTGCTCGAGCAGCTATATCTTTAACAGTAGTTTTTTCAAATCCCTCTTCAATAAATAGTTTTTCGGCCTCATTTAAAATTGTATTACGCCTTTTCAGCGATTTTTTTGTTTGTTTTGCCACTCTTATTAACCTCCACTTGTTTTTTTGACTCAAAGTCAGGACAGAGTGAGTATATTATAGCATAGAATTTCAATTAATTAAATCATAACCTAATATTAATTATATCCTTTCTAAAAGTTATTAGTCAAGATTATTGATAAGAAATAAATTTATTATTTTTAAAACAGTATTTAAAAATCTATTAATAATTGAATTATAAAATTTTGCATAAAAAAAATACATCTTAGATAGATGTATTAAATGGGGTGGATGATGGGGCTTGAACCCACGGCCTCGGGAGCCACAATCCCGCGCTCTAGCCAACTGAGCTACATCCACCATATTAGGTTGTTTAATTTGAAAATGGCGCGCCCGACAGGATTCGAACCTGTGGCCTACGGATTAGAAGTCCGTTGCTCTATCCGGGCTGAGCTACGGGCGCATAAAATGGAGCGGGAAACGAGACTCGAACTCGCGACCCTCAGCTTGGAAGGCTGATGCTCTAGCCAACTGAGCTACTCCCGCTTAAAAACTTGCTATAATCTAAAATGGTCGGAGCGAAAGGATTTGAACCTTCGACCCCCTGCTCCCAAAGCAGGTGCGCTACCAAACTGCGCCACGCTCCGACGTGTTTTGTGCCGCAAAAATTAATAACTTTTTTCGCGACGACAATTAATAGTATATAGTAAATGCCGCTTTCGGTCAAAGAGGAAAACGGCATTTATTGATGTTCAGATTAAATTAAATGCTAAATGCTGCTTTTTATTAATTATAGCTCTCTTTTATTTTCCTTTTCATTTTAATTAAAGCCCTACCTCGATGGCTAATTTTATTCTTTTCTTCCTGGCTAATCTGGGCCATTGTCTTCTTATATTCAGGTAAATAAAAGATAGGATCATAGCCAAAGCCATTTTCCCCAGCAGGCTCTTCAGCAATCAGTCCCTCACATCTTCCTTCAGCAGTAATTTCTATATTTTTAAAAGGATCTACCAGAGCAATAACTGAAACAAAAGCTGCCTTGCGATTGGACTCAGGCTGTCCTTTTAATATCTCTAATATTTTCAAATACTTATCTCGGTCATTTAAATCTTCTCCCCCAAAACGAGCCGAATAAATTCCAGGTGCTCCATCCAGATAGTCTACTGAAAGACCAGAATCATCTGCAAGTACAATCTCATTTAATTCTTTAGCACGCTGCCTTGCTTTTTTCAGAGCATTTTCTTTATAACTCTTACCATCTTCTATAACATCAGGCAGTTCCAGTTCTGGATCAAGGCCTTCAAAATCAAAATCCAGTTCAGCGAAAAAAGCCTTGATCTCCTCTATCTTATGCTGATTACCACTACCAATAATTATTTTTCTCATTTTACTCACCAACCAGTGAGAGTTTTTGTTCTTCTATTAACTCTAAGATACCTTTTTCTGCCAGGTCATATAACTGATCCAACTCTTCTCTACTAAAGGGATGTTCTTCTGCTGTACCCTGAATTTCAATGATTTCTCCCGCTTCAGTCATAGCAATATTCATATCAACCTGAGCTTTAAAGTCTTCTTCATAACATAAATCGAGCATTGGAGTTCCATTAACAATCCCAACACTGGTTGCTGCCATAAACCCCTGCAGAGGATTTTCGTCCAATTTACCCTCATTAAGCAAATAATTAATTGCATCTACAAGAGCCACATAAGCACCGGTGATTGAAGCAGTTCTGGTACCGCCATCAGCCTGCAGCACATCACAGTCAACCCAGATTGTACGCTCACCCATTTTGTCTAAATCAATAATCGCCCGTAAACTTCTACCAATCAGTCTCTGAATCTCCTGAGTTCTGCCACTCAATTTTCTTTTAGCTGCTTCTCTAATATTTCGATCCTGAGTTGCCCGGGGTAATAAAGAATATTCAGCAGTTAACCAGCCTTTATTCTGGCCTCTTAAAAAGTAAGGAACACTATCTTCTATAGACACATTACATAAAACCATAGTGTCACCAGTCTCAACTAAAACAGAGCCCTCAGCATATTTTGTATAATTCCTTGTTATTTCTACTTCTCTTAATTGATCTACTTTTCTTCCATCATTACGCATTATAAAATTTCCTCCCAGTTTAATTCTTAACTAAATATATTTTCTTCTTTAAAATTTAAAACTTCTAAACCTAAAAACCTGCGTCCATGTTCCAGAAAACGTCTGGATATCCGGCTCTTATCACTTACAATAAATTTATGCTCAGCATTTCCTGTTATATCTTTTTTTAAAAGTTCAATTTTTGTCAAAGTGTCTTTAACTTCAACTGCCATCTCATGAGCGGGGTTAATTAGCGTAACATCATCCCCCATTATCTCGGCTAACAAAGGACTCAAATACGGAAAATGTGTGCAGCCTAAAATTAAAGAATCAACTTTCGCTTCTTTTAAAGGCAAAAGATAATTTTGAGCAGTTCGCTCAACCTCAGCTCCATCAAACTTTCCTTCCTCAACCAGCTCAACAAATTTGGGACAGGCTTCCGCATAAAGATCAGCTCTACTATTAAATTTCAAAATTGCATTCTGATAAGCTAGACTATTAACTGTTCCCTCTGTACCAATAACTGCAATTTTTTGTCTATTACTTATTTTTACTGCTTTAGCAGCCGCACTTTTAATCATTCCAAAAATAGGTATCTCAAATTTATTTTGAACATAGTCAAGAGCGGCAGATGTAGCTGTATTACAGGCTATAACAACTGCTTTAACCTTTTTTTTATAGATTAAATAATTTATTATCTTTTCTACATACTCCCTGACTAAATCTAAATCTTTGGGGCCGTAAGGAAGATGTAGAGTATCTCCATAATAAATAATATCTTCTTCTGGCAGCAGCTTAAAAATTTCGCGAGCAACCGTCAGGCCTCCAACACCTGAATCCAGTAACCCAATTGCTCTCTTTGAATCTTCCAACAAAACCAACTCCTATTAATTTAGTTAACTTCCCTCAGTTAGTTTTTGATTGTACATCAAGGGTTGTGTTAAGTCAAGATGACCAACCAAACTTTCTACCTCTTTTCCTTCAATCAATATCCGGACAGTTTGAATTTCTTCCAGCGAGGTATAAGAATTCACGATAGAGTAAATTGTCAGTAATTCTCCTGTGCTACCACCCCAGTGATTATCTCTAAAAGCCTGATTGAAATTTAAAATTATCATTTTATCTTCAATTTGGTAATCCAGCAGTTGACTGCCTGCTGGAATTGTTGCAGTAAGTCCACTACTTTCCGGTCCAGATTTGAGTTCATCAAATATCTGAAAATATAAGTCGCTTTCCTGATTAATAGTCCTCTTTTCTGATTTCAAATAATTTGCATTTTCGGTAGAAAAATAAACTTTGATTTTATCATCCAAAAAATAATTATTATAGAAGAGGAAAAGTAAATAAAGTACTGCTGCTGTCAACAGTAAAACTCTCAAAACAAGCAGCATTTTTCTTTTTTGCTCAGGACTTAATTTAATCTTTTTAACAGCCATATTATTTTCCCCCATTCTCTTCCAGGTAATCAAGAATCCCTTCCGTAATCAGAGATGCGGCTTTTTTCTGGAATTTGGATGATTGAAGCATTTTTTCTTCTCCAGGATTACTTACAAATGCAACTTCTATCAGAGCAGAAGGCATTTTTGTATATTTTATAACATAAAAATTACTTTCCTTGATTCCTCGATCATAAATTCCAAGACCTCTCCCCAGTTTATCATGTATTTTTTCAGCAAGAAATCTATTCTGATTATTTTCATGCTGATTATAATAAGTCTCTACTCCACCTGTTTGAGGATTATTAAAGGAATTAGCATGAATACTGACAAATAAATCTGCATTTCTGGCATTAGCAAACTTGACTCGCTGCTGCAGTGAATGGAAACGATCAGAATTTCTAGTTAAAAGCACTGTCTGATCTTTATCAGCTAATTGACTGGCAATTTCTCTGGCAATTGCTAAATTAGAAACTTTTTCTTCCAGACCTGTCATTCCTATAGCACCCGGGTCAAAACCTCCATGCCCTGCATCAACTACTATCAGATGACTTTCAATTTCTCTATCTTCTTTCATTTGCTTATTTAAATAATCCTTAGCTAGAGCAATTTTAATCCCATGTTTATCCTGATATGTCTCAACTCGATGGCTGTAATAATCATTTAATTCAAAAACCAATCGGGTGACTTCTTCTCCCTCCAGTTGATAATTACTACTTCTAATATCTTTTATTAAAGAAGTCTTTTCAATGGTCTTAAATTCATCCAGGTTATTTAAAGTATTTTTAAAATCAACTACTATTCGGTGCGGATAATTAAACTTCTTAACCTCATATTCAGCTCTGCTGTCCATTAAAATGTCAAGATATTGATATTTATCATTATCCTCTGTCCTGATTTCTGCAAACTTATTTTTTAAATTAACTGTGTAATGATAGATACCATTTTTCTCTTCTTCTACCCAATCATAGCCAGTAAGCTCTTTTAGGTCGGCAACTATTCTAACAGTCTGTTCATCAAATCTTGCTGTCCTTAAATTTTTAATCAGAGAATTATTAACCTCTATTTTATCAAGAATCCCGGCTCCACGATTAACATGATAGAGATTCATAACCAGTCTTGGAGGGGTTTCCAGCAAAAATAGTTCAGGATTTAAGGCAGAAGAAGAATCAAAACTAAAACTTCCCGCTGCATAATCAAGATTTGTAATCTCCGAACGCTGTCCTGGCTTAAATGCCAGCAGACTATTTTTTTCTCTTTTTAACGGCTTAAATATATCCCCATTTACCATTGTGGCTTCTATCCTTAAAATTACCGGGTCCAGATCATGCTGGGTAACCTTAATGTCCTTAATCAGAGGATGATTTTCTATATCCAGATCAAAATTACCAATAACTACAGACGGTATATCAATAATCATTTTTTTGCTTTCAGAGATATATTTAGTTTTTGCATCAGGAATTTCACCGGTAGCTTCAACTTTCAAAATGTTATTTTTATCAATCCTTATATCTTTAAGCTGAGGCAGGAAACTGAGGACCAGTGAATCTTCATACTCATAAACTCCCCCATCAATCTGAAAGGGAATCGGAGTTCTACTTTTAATAATTAACCTTAATAAAGCTCTATCCGGAACATTAACAACACGCAAATAATAGTTATTATTTGAAATATTATCACTAAACTCCTGATCAATTACTGCCTTATCAATCTCTATAGTAATTTCTCTACCATCTTCACTATGTAAAATTCTATAAGGTGTAATCTCATCCATTTTAATCTGAAGTTGATTACCATCTTCCTGCCAGGATACATTGTTAATTGTTGTTTCTGGCTGAAAAATATACAGCTCCTCATTATCGCGCTGATATTCAAGCAGATATCCAAATGCCTCTATCGATTTTGCCAGCGGAATATATGCCTGATTATCTACCAGCTGCAGACCAGCTCTAGTTTTTAAAGCATCATTACCTATCTGAATATATCGACTATTGGCCATGATTTTAATTGTAACATTCTGGGACTTCATTTCCAGTGATTTAAGAGCTGGTCTCCAGGTTAAATCAGCATCCAGTAATTCTGCCAGGTCCCTTGCCTTAATCAGCAGTTCCCCTTCCCGGCTTACCGTTTCTATTTCCGAAGTAATATCTTTGCTATTAAAATAAATTGTATTTTGAGCTGCTGCTGTACTGCTCAGAATAAAAATTGATAAAATAAGCAGTAAAATTCTAATGCCAAATTTTCTGGGAACTGACAAGGTAACCCCTCCTTACTTTTAAATATAATTAATATCACTAAATTCTAACTCTACCTTATTTAATAGACTGTCTGCAGAATAACTTTCTGCAGCCAGAGTTCGCTCATCAATGGTTTCTGCAGGTAAATAAACACTAAATCTGCTGTAAACACCGTAAATACTGTCCAGTTCTATTTTTCCTCCATGCATCTCCACAATTGACTTAACTAGAGATAAACCAATCCCACTACCCTCTCTTTTTTTATTAAAACTCTGATCCACCTGTCTAAACTGTTCAAATATAATATCCTGATTTTCCTTTTTAATACCAATTCCAGTATCTCTTAAAGAAATTTTAATCCACTCTTTTTCTTTTTCAATTCTTAATAAAATTTCGTCTCCCTCTGCTGTAAATTTTACAGCATTTGAAATCAAATTCAAAATCACTCTCTCAATATTAAACGGGTCACAGGCTATTACTTCCGAATCCAGACTGCTTTCAAATCTAAAATTTCTATTTTTGGCTTCCAGATAGTCTCTAGTACTTGTTACAACCGATCTGATTAATTCTATAACATCAAAATTGGCCCGATGAAGCTGAAAAGTATTAACATCGATTTTAGTTATATCAATAAGGTTATTTACAAGTCTCAACAGTCTAAATCCATTATTTCGAATTGAAGCCAGATATTTATCAAAATGATTTATCTGTTCAAAATTAGTATTTTTAAGTTTATAATCTAAAAGCTGCAGACTGGAGAAAATCAAATTTAGAGGAGTCTTCAATTCATGCGAAATATTTGCAAAAAATTGAGTTCTCAGCTCACTATATTTTAATTCTTCTTTCTGATTTTCAATTCTTCTTTTTGTTTCTATCTTCTCACTAATATCTTGAGCAATCGAAATAATTTCCAGTATTTTATCGTTTTTATCTCTTATTAAGGCAGTATTCCATTCACAGTAAAGTTCACTGCCATCTTTAGCTATATTTTTATTAATGTTGTAACTCTTTTTCCCTTCAAAGACATTTTCAATAACCTCTGTTATTTCAGAATAAGAATCTTCGGCTACAATTAAATTAAAATTTTTATTAATAACCTCTTCTTTTTTCCAGCCAAAAATGTCTTCAGCCTTATCATTCCAATCAATAATGTTTGTTTCTCTATCAGAAACAACAAAAGCGAGTGGTGCTTTTTTAAAAATACTTCTGTATCGTTTTTTGTTTCTATAAAATCTTTTCTCTTTTTCCAGCTCTGCAGTAATATCTTCAGCCAGGCAGAGTAAATAATCAACTTTGCCCTGATTATTATGATGAGGTATTGTATCTACTTCAATTGTGTGAAGCTTTTTATTTATCTCAATTTCCATTTCAGCCTTTTTCCGCAGACCTTCGTTAAAAATATTTTGATTAAATCTTTTAACTGTTTCAATCTCTTTTTGATCCAAAATAACAGATACAGATTTCCCCTCCAGTTCTGAAACTTTACAGGAACAAAAATCAGCCATTTTCTGATTTACAGAACCAAAGTGAGTTGGATCTTTAAAAATATAGGCAATTTTATTTAAATTATTAAATAAAAAATCAAAATCAGGTGCAAGCTTCTGCATCCTATCTCCTCCGAGAATTAATTATTAAAATTATTAAAAACCTGCTGCAGATCTGCTTCAACCTTCTTTAGATCGAGCAGTTTAAATTTTGCAGCTACTCTCTCTGCCTTATTAAAAAGCTGCTGGTCAAAATTCAACTTCAAATTCAAAACTCCAGACTGCAGACTGTAATCATCTTTAGCAGCCAAAACACCTTCTAAAAACTTCTTGATTTCTTTTAAGTCAAGATCTGGATCAATTAAAAATTTGAGTTCCAGATACTTTTCCTGAAGCTTATTTTTAAATGCTGAAGGTCTGTTAACTGCCAGTACTTTTCCCTGATTAATAAAAGCCACTCTATCACAGAGCCGATCTGCTTCTTCCAGATAATGGGTACTCAAAATTACAGTTTTTCCTTCTTCTTTTAAGCTCAGAACTTTTTTACGAATAATTTCTGCCGAAATTGGATCAAGCCCTCCGGTAGCTTCATCTAAAATTAAGATTTCTGGCTCAGCAAGCAGTGCTCTGCAGATCATCAGCCTTTTTTTCATTCCCTTAGAAAAGTTTCTAACTTCTTTTTTAGCAGCATCCTGCAGCTTATATTCAGACAAAAGTTCAGCAATTCTAGCTTTGCTAACATTATTTATTCCGGCAAATAACTTAAGATTGTCAATAGCATTAAGTCTCAGATATAAATTGCTTTCTTCAAATACAACTCCGATTTTTGCCTTTAACCAGCCCGGAAGTTTTTTGTTGACAGATGATCCCATTATTTTTATACTTCCCTGATCAGCACTTAAAAGCCCGGTTAATATCTTAAGGGTGGTTGTTTTTCCGGCGCCATTAGGCCCTAGCAGCCCAATAATCTCTCCCCTATCAATTTGAAGATTAATACCTTTTAAAGCTTTAAAACCTGAAAAATTTTTTTCTAAATTTCTTATCTCAATAATTGGATTATTCATTTTTATCAGCCGGTTCTGCTGCTTCATCATTATTCAAAGCATTTTTATAATCCCAGAAAATTTGGAAGTCATCATTTATTTTTCTAATATAAACCTTCTTCTCAGACTTTTCTTCCCGACTGCCAAAATGTTTGAATTTTAATAAATAACTAACCTGAAGCTGATAATAACTGCCAAAATCATCAGCATAATCAAATTTATCTTTAATTGTCTTAAAATCTATTTCTTTGGCAGCAGAAACTTTAATTTCTGTATATTTCAATTGATATTTTTCAAAATTCTGCTGTTGAAATTCTGTATATTTATTTTCGGGTAATATCCTTTTTAATTC
>QBLP01000219.1 GCA_003070825.1 Halanaerobium sp.
ATTTAAAGCCTGCTGATACTTTTTTTCTGCCAGCAGCAGTTCTGTAACTAAAAATAGTGCTCTAACTCTGATTACAAAAAATATCTGCTGATCAATAATTTCTGTCTGAGCTTTTATTTTCTTTTTTAGAAGTTGATTTAAGCTGTTTATATCTCCTTTGTAAAGCTCAAAATTTAACTTTTCCATCTCAGCCAGCTGATAATTGACTTTTAAATTATATTTTTTGCAGAGCTCTAAAGTTTCAGCAATAATTTCTTCTGCTTCATCAGTCTGCCCTAAATAAAAAGTGCTCAGCGCATAATAAATCATCGGCAGCCAGTAAACATGGATCAATTCAAAAAATTCGCCTGCTTCAATACCTTTAAGCAGATACACTCGTGATCTTTTATATTCAGCTCGAAAATAATAGATAATTCCTAGAGGAATTGAAAGCAGGTTTACAAGTTCTGCAGCCACTTTTTTATTTTGAAAGCGCTCAATACTTTCCAGACTTAAGTTTAAAGCCTGATTTAAATTTCCCTGCTGAGTAAGTTTTAAAGTTAGATTCATCAGCGAATTTATTTCCATCAAATACTGTTCTTTTTCCCTGGCCAGAAAGGCAGCCTGGCGGAATGAGTCTATTGATTGATCAATTTTGGAATAAGAAGACTGAATCTGGCCCAGAGTCATTAAAGCATTGATTTTAAAAATATAATCACTTTCTGGAATTAAATTTAGAGCTTCGGCTGTTTTGCTGCAGTGCAGATCAGCATCCTGATATTTTTCCATAAAACTGCTTAGAGTTAGAAGTCGCCCCCTATTTTCTAAACTTAAATTATCTGTATTTTCTACTAGACTAAGATAGTAAGCGGCATCTTCTTTTTTGCCGAGAATAAAAAGCGACAGGGCTTTAATAATTAAAAGGGGAGGACTGTCTTTAAAATCTTCAGCTGGAATTTGCTCAGCTAAATTTAAAAATTCCTGCAGTTCACCGGCTTTAAAATAAGCTGGCACAGATTTTTCTAAATAATCCAGTGCTAGCTGATAATCCTTTGCTCTTAAGGAATAAAGAACAGCCTCCTGATAATAATCATGTTCTGCAAACCAGGCTGCTGCTTTTAAATTAAGCTCATCTTTTTCTTCAGCTTTAAGCTGACTCCGCAAAAATTTTCTAAAAGGACTGTAATATCTATAGAAATAATTTTTGTGATCAACAGCTTCGATAAAGATTTTCTTTTTAACTAATTTATCAATTAGAGCTTCAATATCTTTTACAGAGCTTAGTCGGGCAGCCAGTTCTGCAGAAAAACTTTCTATAACCGAGCTTTTTAGAAGAAATTCTTTTTCAGCCGCCGCAAGTTTAGAAAAAACTTCCTGATTTAAGTATTGGAATAAATTATTATTGGGCAGTCCAAACTCAGCCTCTAAATAATTAAAGTTATATTCAGCATCCTCCAAAAGCTTAACCATTAATAATTCCACAGCCAGCGGCCAGCCCTCTGTGACCTGATAGATCTTTTGAATTTTATCATCAGCCAAATTCAGTTCATTTTCTTGCTGGATAAGCTTTTTTAATTCAAGATAACTAAATTTAAGGTCAGCTTCTTTAATTTTGATTAATTCCCCTTTTAAATCCTGTCTTTTAATCAAAATTGGTATCTCTTTTCTGCTGATTAGAATTAGTTTTAAATTAGTGGGTATAAATTTAATTAAGTACTTTAAGAACTCAAAAATAAAGTCCTCTGAGGCTAAATCAAGATTGTCTATAATCAGCGCTGTTTTTGGCGCAATATTTTTTAGATCCTTAATCAAACTGAAGGCAGTCTTTTGGGGATTAAGGTTAAGAGGCAGCTTTAAAATTGTTTCAGTATTTAAAAAGTCAGCTTCAGAATTTTTCTTAAAGGCAGCAATAATCCCTCTAATGAATTGAAAAGAACTTTTAAGATTATTATCCAGACTTAACCAGGCAGCCGACTGATTGTTAAAATCTAGCCAGTCAGCAATTAGAGTTGTTTTGCCAAAGCCAGCTGGCGCTGTAATCAAGGCCAGAGAGCCTTCATTATTCTCATTAAAATTATTCAAAGCCGAAAGCAGTCTTTTACGCCTGTAGATATTATTTAGCTGAGGTATTTGAGTTTGAAATTCCATTAATAAATCCATAAAATCAAATCCTTTTTCAATTACTATTAGATTAACTATTATTTAAAGCATTATTACAATTCTGGATTATTTATAAGCTATTTAGACTGAACCAACTCAGTCAAGATTTTTTATCATCTCTAAAATTGTATCCCTGCCGTTTAAAAAATCTTCAAATCTTGTTTCAACAGTAATCTCTGGATAAAGTGAATCAGGATCACTATCTTCAAGCAGAGTAAAATATTTAGTAGAATAGCTTACTCGCAAACCGGAATTTGGAAGGTTAAAGGTTCTTACCTCACCATAGTGATTCGGTTTACCCATGGTAGGAGTACCAATCAAATACCCATTCAGCTCTTCTTTGAAATCAAGAGCATTTATAATTGCTGACGAGAAAGTATCAGGGCCTATAATAACATAGGTTTCAAATTGATCTTTATACTCTCTTAATTCCTCTGCAAATTTGGTTCCCTGGCTTGAATCACCTCCGGAATTGAAGCGCAGGTCAATTACAAGTTTATTTATTTCTTCATTTTTTATTAAATCTAATATTTCTAACTTTTCTGCTGCAAAGGAAGGCAGTTCCGGATTGGGCTGGCCGTGTTTTTCAGCCAGTTCTCTGCTCCAGCAGCTGTTATACTGAAAATATAAAATCTTTTCAGCAGCAATATAATCTGACCAGAAAAGTTGATTGGCATTTTCCAGTACATAACCAGGCTGATAATCCAGTGATACAAAAGTATTTCTGTCTGCTGCCATGTTTTCAATTTTTAAAGGCTCAAAACTAATGCTGATCTTCTCTTCATTTTGTTCAAACATAAATTCATTCTCAGATTCAGCTATCTCAAGATAGCTGAGAAGTTCATTTAGTTTAAGAAATGAGCTCAGCCGGTAATTAAGAGATACCTGATTATCAGATGTAATAATGCGGCTGAATTTATTTTTTAATTCTTCCACTGAATAACCATTAATTGAAATTAGTTCTGCCCCCAGAATTTCTTTATGCTGCTCAGTGGTTGTCATTACCCGATAACCATCTTCAAATCTGCGCAGAAATAGTGGGTAATATTCACTTAAAAAGCGGGTATTGTCAATAGCAGTGTGGGTGTCACCAATTTCAGCAAAGATTTCTGCCATCCTTAGAGTAACCTCTAAATTTGAAAGTTTAGCTAAATCATTTTTTAGCTTACTCATTTCCTGCTTAAATTCTTCCTTTTCCAGCTGAAAAAACAAATTTTTATGCCGGGCAGGCAGCTCTTCTTCTAAATAATTAAGATCTTCCCGCCATTCCTTTTCTTTGATCTCTAATGCTGTCCCAATGTTACTAAAGATTAATAAAAAAATTAAACTGAGCAAAAATATTTTTTTCATAAATGATATTCCCTCCACAATAATTAAAGTATTGAAAATTTATATGATAAAAATATCACGATTAGTAC